>JAADFU010000036.1 GCA_013152715.1 Calditrichota bacterium | reverse complement strand
ATTTTATGATTGTTGAAAACAAATGTAGTACCCATCTAAAAAATGAAAATTTATTCATAAAATAAAATGAGATGCGATGGGTTTTACGGCTGATGTCCACTTTTTAGCAATCAGCTTAAGCCGCTCCCTCTGATCGTGATAGATATTTTGGTTATGCCATTCCAATAATGATTAGAAAATATTAAATTGTATTTCCCAAAGGTGCAGAAACGGGGGAGATACAATTAGAATTAAATATAAAAATAGAATCTGCGATTGCGACTATCATATTGAATTTTGTCCGAAATAGTACTACAGGATATTAGATAAAAAGGCAACGCAAATTAGCATTAAAATTATTTGCGAAATATGAGAAATTAAATAAAAGATACTGGAGTTGCCAGTTCTGCTCTCGCGGATACTTTGCAAGTGCCGTAGAATTAAGTGAGTATTAGATTCGTAAGTATGTGAAATGGCAACAAAAAAAGGACACCGATTCAAATAATAAACAACTTGAAATATTGTAAAAGCGATCGCACCTTTCAGGGTGAATATTATCAAGCTATCTCCTTTGACGATAGTAGTTGACTACAGAGATAATGTAATCATTTTTTTTTTTGTTAGGTGTGAGCAAAAAATGTTAAAATACTAAAAAAATATATCCAGTGATCGGTTACAATAAAATCGTCTAATTTATTGATAAATAAAAAGTAAAACAGAATCTAAAAAAACAAAAAAATTGGGAACTTCTGAATCTTTTTTGAGTTGAAAATATCTAAAGTTACCAAAGAGGGGTTAACAATCTGGTTCTGTTTTTAAATAAAAGCGGAACCATTTCTAATAGATTGAGTACAAACGATTTCAAAAAATAGAGCATATTGGTTACCCTCCCAATATAATTAGGTCATAATGACCTTTGTTTATAAGCGGCCTTAATTTATTTTGGGTTTTACCTCCTTTCTTCCCATTATGGATTAAGGCTGCTTTTTCTTTTTTTATGGCAAATATAAAACCGAAATGTAACCTACGTAAACGAGCAGAAAGAGCAACGCTGACTTTCTGGAGACTCTCTCACGAAGCGCAAAAGGAAGGATGAAGAAGCTGAAGATCAGCATTGCCAATAATTTCATCAAAATTTCCTGCCCAATATTTCCCACCGGAAAAATAATTGCAGAAAACCCGGTGACAAACAGCAAATTATAAATATTACTGCCGATAATATTTCCCAGCAAAAGATCGCTTTGATTGCGGATTGAACTGACTACTGCCATTCCCAATTCCGGCAGCGCGGTGGCGATGGCTACCATGGAGATGCTGATCACCATTTTGCTGATGTTCAGCATTTCAGCGATGTCCGCTGCTGATTTGACAATGATTTTCGCGGAGTAAATCATGCCGACCAATCCGACGAGCAGCAAGATGAAGCATTTCCAGTTGGCGTAAGATCCTTGCAGAAAGAGCTTCGCTGTTTTGTAGTGAGAAATCGATTTCGATTTTCTCAAATTTGACGAGTGAATCAGAGAAATGTTGTACAGAATAATCGCGGCAAAAAGCAGCAAGCCTTCCCAGCGGTGAAGCTTCCCGCCGATTAGCAATGAGCAGAACAAAATCGTTGCCATGAACATGACGACGACATCTCTGTTGAGTACTTTTTCGCGCAAATGAGCAGGTCTGATCAAAACTGCGATGGGTAAAATGAGGCCCACGTTGGCGATATTGCTGCCGATAATATTTCCGATCATGATATCGGGTTGGTGATGGGAAAGACTGACCATGCTAATCGAAAGCTCCGGCACGGAAGAAACGAAAGAAACGACGGTCACGCCAATTATGAAAGGTCTGACATTCATGAGTTCTGCCAGACGAACGCCACTGTTGACCAATAAATCCGCGCTGAAATAGAGCAATAAAATTCCGATAAGGAAATGAAAGAAATGAATGTGCACAGGGAACCTTTTTCATTCGTTTGCTTTTCGATAAAAACAAAAAGACAACTCACAGCGACGCTAATAATCTATCAGAAAGACTGGTTAAAATCAATGACTGAACAGAAAAAATAACAAAAATAGTGCGAATGAAAAAGCCGAAAATACCTTTTTGAAGCTATGCTTTTTTGAAAAACCAAGGAACTTGAATGAACGTTTCTGTCGTTTTACTACCGCAGTCTTCTTTTTTTGCAAAAGTTTTTTCGTCTATTTTTTCAAAGATTGAAGATATTTGAGAGGGTTCGCCGCGTCGCTTTTGTCAAAAATTTTTATGTGTTTTTCCGTTTTTAGTTGTAGTGCAGTGTTGTCGTAATTAATGGGACTGATTAGATTTTTTTTCTTTCATTTTGCACGGCACGCATAGTTGCGTATGCGGAACAGCTTCCAACCTTGCCCGGGGAATTTCTTCACCGCAACTTTTACATATTCCGTATGTTCCATCCTCAATCCGTTCCAGCGCTTCTTCCAAATAGAGCAGATAGCGATTTTCCCGATGCACTTGATAATATGCGCTTTCTTTCTGCTCTTCATCAGTACCGTGGTCAGCCATGTGAATGGAATAAGTAGAATCTTCACCCGATGTATCACGATAATCTTCAAATGATGAATCTCGAATGTGCCCCAGGGTCTTCAAGACTTCATTCCTTTTTTGAATCAACAACTTCTTAAAATGTTCGAGATCTTTTTTATTCATGACGGTCCTCTGGTATTATCGAGAAGATTTTTCCAAACATGAAATTTAAGTCTCAAAATATACGACTAAAATACAAAAGAATCAAGTTTTTTTTGTAATTTGAACGGATTGCCATTGAACGTTTTTTTCTGCTCTATTTTAGCAACCGTGAAATTTTGGGGTCTGATAGATTGTCTCGAGTGACAACGTAAACTCCTGTATCAATGCGTTTTTCCACTGGCTCGCCCTTCAAAAAATTAACCGCTGCTTTTACGCCCTCATACCCCATTTTGAACGGATCCTGCACGATGAGCGCGTCGATTTCACCTTTTTTGAGAGCTTCAACTTCATTGCTCGCGGCGTCAAACCCGACGACTTTAACCTGTCCGATTTTATTTTTTGTTTTCAGTGCTTGAATGACCCCGATCGTGCCAGCTTCGTTGGCGGCAAAAATTCCTTTAATGTCCGGGTGTGCGGTCAAAATATCTTCTGTGACAGCCATTGCCAGGGCGACTTCGCTTTGGGAATAGCGAATGGGCAAAAGTTTAATGTCGGGGTAAGTTTTGATTTTATTCACAAATCCTTGTTCGCGCATGGTCGACGTCGCCGCTCCGGGAACGAAGGGAATGCATGCGACTTTTCCTTTGAAATCCATCAATTCCGCTAATTTTTCTGCTGCTTTTTCAGCCGCGGCAATGTTGTCCGTGGCAATAAAGCTAATGGGGAAATCCGCATCAATGCCGGAATCGATGGTGATTACCGGAATTTTCCGATCAACCGCTTTCTTCAACACAGGAATCATACCCTGCGCGTCGCAAGCGGCGATGACGATGGCATCGACGCCTTTATTAACGTAATCTTCGACGATGGAAATCTGTCCTGCAATATCCGTTTCCTGCGTCGGACCTTTCCAGATGACATCAGCGTTGAATTTTTTTCCGGCAGAATCAGCGCCAGTCTTCACCGTCACCCAAAAGGAATGAACCAATCCTTTGGGCGAGACAAGAATCTGATAACGCTTTGTTTTTGATTGATTTGAGCATTGAGTTATGAAAACGAGAATTACAGAAATTACGACGGTGACAAAAAATCGTTTCATTTGATCCTCCCGAAAAAAGTCCGCTGTGAAATATCTCAACTTTTATTTTTCTTTTGATATTGATCAACGAAAACGGCAATGACGATAATCCCGCCGATGGCGACTTGCTGCCAAAAAGCGGAAATATCCAGCAAATTGCAGCCGTTTCTGAGCACGCCGATGAGCAGTGAGCCCAAAATAGCGCCCCAGATCGTGCCGACGCCGCCGCTCAAACTGGCGCCTCCGATAACACAGGCGGCGATGACGTCCAATTCGTAGCCGGTGCCTGCTGTAGGTTGCCCTGTGCTGAGGCGTGACGCCAGAATAATTCCGCCGAGTCCCGCTAACAGCCCGCCTAACGTGTAAATGTAAATGAGCATGCGATTTGTTCGGATGCCGCAAAGTCGGGCTGCTTCGAAATTACTGCCAATGGCGTAAGTGTATCTGCCGAATGGTGTCGCTGTCAAAACGAAGTGGGCAATTACCGCCAGCACGAGCGCAATGAGCACCGGATAAGGCAAAACGCCACCCAGTCTGCCGTTTCCTAATTCAGCAAAATATTCAGGCAAACCAAAAATTGGCACGCCTTTGGTAATAATCAAAGCCATGCCGCGGGCGATGCCCATCATCCCTAACGTGGAAATGAACGGGGGAAGTTTGCCCGCAGCGATGAGAAATCCATTCACAAATCCGGCGAGTGAACCAACAACGATTCCAACCAACAACGCCGGGAAAAACGGAGTGTGCCCGTTAATGAGCATCGTCGTGGCGACTCCGGAGAGCGCCAGAATCGACCCCACGGACAAATCGATCCCGCCGGAAATAATGATCCACATTTGGCCAATGGACATGATCGCGATCACCGACATCTGCAACGCGATTGAAATTAAATTTTCTGACGTCAAAAAATGGGGTGAAAGTATTGAGAGTACAATAATGATAATTAGCAAACTCAGTACTGAAGCCAGATTCTGGGCATAGCCTTTGAGATTTTTTAATTCCAGTGTCCCCATTCTCGCCCTATCATATTATTCAAAATTTGATCCGCAAACGTTTATTTGACTTCAGCAGTTTTAGCAATTGCCGTGCTTCCGCGTTATTAGGATTAAATTGCAATGCTTTTTGCAGTGGCTCCCGGGCAGAATTTTGCTTGCCGAGTTGGATTTGACTCAAAGCAAAATAATAGTACAACAGCGAACTTTCAGCCGGCGAAAGACTTTTTAGGTGTTCTTCCTGACGGATGGCATCGAGAAAAATCTTCTCTGCTTCTGCAAATTTTGACATGTTGAGGTAGACCATGCCAAGTTTGGCTTTGACGAACGGCTTGTTATTTCGCAGCAATGCTTTTTTGTACCATTCTGCAGCTTCAGCAAATTTGTTTTGGGCAAAAAATAAATTTGCAATTTTGAAATGGGGGTAGTAGTTCTTCGGCACAACTTTAATTACAGCAAGATATTCGCGAAGAGCTTTTTCAAATTGACTTTTTTGAATGAAATAATCTGCCAGGGAATAGTGCGCTTGGTTCCATGAAATTTCTTTCGATTGATATTTTTTGACAAGGGATTCCACAAATTCTTTGTCAGCGCTGTTTTCGTATTGAATCAAATTTCGTTTATGCCGATAAGGCCACCGCGAAGTCAACTTTTGAATTGTCACGTCGCCAATGGCTTCGTCAAAAATTGTAATTGCTGCTTTTTGCTGAAAATATTCATCAGAAAATGACAGGTTTCGCGGGGGCTCGTTCAAAGGAAATTGCTGCACAAAAGTTTTAGCAAAGGCTTTTGCCATGATTTCAAATCCGCGAATGTTGGGATGCAAATGTTCTGTGATGAGTCCGTAGCCGACAATTTTTTCCGGCGAGGAGGCGTTGAAAACAGAGTCCATTGGGATAACAGGAGTTTTGTGTTCAGCGGCAACCTGCTCGATGATTTCATTGAAAATAGACGGCGCGCGAAAACGGAGCGCGTCCCCATCTCTCGCATAAATGAATTCCTGGCGCGCGTGAAGCGTGTCGCGGTTGGCGAAAAAATATTTTCCGAGCAAGAAATGCAATTTTGCTGGTCGGGAATCGATTTCCCGGCATTGTTGCAGATATTGAAAACATTTTCGGTAATTCGTATTTTTGAATTCCTCGTCTGCTTCGTGAAATGCCTTCTCCCAGGCTGCCTTTTGTTCCCTGGGAATTGAGTCGGAAAACAATGAAACGAACGGAAATTGATCCTTCAGATTGCTGGTCAGCGTGGAAACGAAAACATGGATTTTTTTCTTTTGAATCGTGGAGATAATCTCGTCCAAGTTCTCGCGGAAGTAGCGACATGCCAAACGATAGTCCGCGCTATTGACAGGGATGGCTTTCTTTTTCGCGATTTTTTCCATCAACGTCTGATGGTAATTCTGATCGGATGCCCGAGTCTTCGCATAAATTTTCGCAATGGCGCTGCGCAATAACAGAAACGTTCGGAAGCGTCTCAGGCGCAAATAAAAGCGCACCCATCGGGGATTTTTAGCGAATTGTTCCAATGAGCCCACGCCGAACGCGCCGTAAAATTCGTTGTGCCCCATGTAAATGATGGCCAAATCAGGCTGATAATCGACAATTTCCCGCGCAAAATCGAGTACAGTGAAGCTGTTCACCGCAGAAAGTCCGAAATTGATAACTTCAACATTTTTCTTTGGAAAATAGACGGAAAGTCGATCTTTCAGCAGACTGTTGATGCGCGCGTTGAGTTCGTAGGGGAAGCCTGCCATGGTGGAGCCGCCAAGCAGAAAAATACGGATTGTCCTCGGCGATTTTTTCACGGGAAATCTTTGCGGATAAAGCTGCGGAATCATGCTGGCATCGGTGCGCACAAAATATCGCTTGCCGACATTCTGGTTTAACTGATAAAATTCTTTGCCATTTTCTTTAATTTTTACAATGAGCTTCTCGTCGCCGCCTGCGCCAATCAGGCGCAGCGACAGTTCCAGAAGAACGAAAAAAAGAACGGGAATCAAAAAAGTGACGATAAAAAAAAAGAGTTTTTTGAGTTTTGTTTGCATTGTTCAGTTAAACTGTTTGCGAGAAATTTTATCCAAAAATATGAGTCTTCTTTTTTGAAGCAAAAACAAGTGATTCGCTGCTCAATTTTAATGCCTTTGAATTAAAACAGGGCGTAAATGAAAGGCGCCAGCGCCGACCCTTCGGTAAAAACGATTAATAGACCTAACAAGAGCAAAAAAAGAATGATGGGCCCCAGCCACCATTTTTTGCGTACTTTCAAAAATTGCCACAATTCCGACAGGATAGATAATTTTCCCATTTTTTTCTCCTAACCTTTTACGCTTCCCAGAGTCAAGCCGGAAATTAGCCATCGGCTTAAAAATAAAAATAAAATCACTACAGGCAAACTCACCATAATCGCACCCGCCGAGTAGAGGCCCCAGGATGTTTCCATGGCGGACTGAAATGTTTTTAGTCCCAGGGGTAAAGTGAATAAATTCTGGTCTTGAATCAAAACCGCCGCCACAAGATATTCGGACCAGGCAGTCATGAACGAAAAAAGCGCGGTAATGACCAACGCCGGCGCAGCTAACGGCAGCACAATCCGCCAAAATGTCCCTACTTGCGAGCTGCCGTCGATGGAAGCCGCTTCTTCGAGGCTGAACGGAATTGTGTCGTAATAGCCTTTCATTTGCCAGGTCGTGAACGGCAGCGCCGTCGCCGAATAAGCGATGATTAAACCGACGTACGAATCGTAAAGTTTCAATTTAATCAACATGATGAACAGCGGCAGCAACAGCATAGTCAACGGAAACATTTGCGTCGTGATCAATGCGAACATGGCGACGCTTTTGCCGCGGAAACGATAGCGCGAAAATGCGTATCCTGCCGTCGCTGCCAAACCCACGCCGACGAGCATGACCGCCGCGGAAATGATCAAGCTGTTGAACATCCACCGCAGAAACGGCTCTTGCGTGAATAATTTGACGTAGGTCTGCAAAGTGGCGTGTGGCGGAATTATTGCCAACGATTTGCTCAACAATCTGTCGCCGGGCCGGAGAGAAATCGTGAGCACTCGCAAAATGGGATAGATGGCAAAAATCGTGAAAACGCTCAAAATTCCGTACGCCCCAATTTTGCCTGATAGTGATAAATCTCTTGGTTTTCTCATTAATTTTCGCTCGCTTAATACACCGTTTCCGTGGCTTTGCTTTTTTTAATAAAATTCCAGCTAAAGATGAGCAAAATCAGAAAAATGATCATGGAAAACGCCGCAGCGTAGCCCATGCGAAAATAGCGAAATCCTGATTTGTAGACCCACGACACCAAAATATGCGTGGTGTCTGCCGGCTCGCCGCCGTTACTAACCAGCCAGACGATGTTAAAATTATTGAACGTCCAGATTATTCCCAATGTGATCGCCGGAATCATTACCGGTTTCAGCAGGGGAATGGTGATATTTTTTAATTTGTG
Source organism: Calditrichota bacterium (assembly GCA_013152715.1). Lineage (NCBI taxonomy): Bacteria > Pseudomonadati > Calditrichota > Calditrichota bacterium. The sequence goes on along the minus strand of JAADFU010000036.1, from coordinate 30,695 downwards.
CCGCCAGGAAGCGCCGTCGATCTCGGCAGCTTCGTACAATTCATCGGGAATGCTCTGTAAGCCGCCGAGGGCGATAACCATCATGAACGGGAAGCCGAGCCAGACATTGGTGACCACGCAGGCAGTGAAAGCGCCCCATTCCGTGGTGAGCCACGGAATTTGCACTCCGAAAATTTTGTGAATGATGAGACTGATGGCACCATATTCGGAATTGAACATGCCGCGCCAGGTCAGAGCCGTGATGTATTGCGGGACGGCCCAGGGCAAAATGAGTAATGTCCGAAAAAATGACTTCGCCTTCAGGTCTTTGTTTAAAATCAACGCCAGAAAAACGCCGATGGTCACGTGAAAAAAAACATTGATCACCGTCCAGAGTATTGTTTTGAAAAAGAAATACCAGAAAGTTCTTTCCTGAAAAACTTTGACATAATTTTGCGGGCCTGTGAGTCGCCAATCGTAGAAATGAGTCAAATTCATATTGGAAAATGACAACACAATGTTGTACAAAAACGGGTAAATGACAACAATTCCCATGACGATGAATGCCGGCATGGTGTAAAGATACGCCAGCCTGTTATTGCGAATATTTCCCACTCCGGAAGCCATGACGCTATCGATTCTCCCTGATTAATTTTTCCGCTAATTGCTGCATTTGGCGCGCTGCTTGTTTTGGCGTCAATCTGCCGGTAAAAATAGACTGGTAAGCAGGCCGCATGGCGTCCCAAATCCAGCGCAATTCGGTGACCACGGGCATGATTTGTCCGACTTCCATTTGATAAATTGAGCTCTGAATCAGTTCGTTTTTCGTGACAGCGGTGTCGCTGATGGCATCGATGCGCGTGGGAATTGTTCCCATGGCGCGCGTGAATTCCAATTCCTCTTCTGCGGAAGTCAAAAATTTGAGCAATTCCAGCGTTACTTTCAATTTTTCTCCGGACAGATTCACATTGACAGAGTAACCCAGCGGAGAAACCATGGGCGCGGGCCAAAGTCCGGTCTCGTCGATTTTGGGAATCCGCGTTACGCCAATATCGATGCCGTTGTTGATGTAAGTGCCCCAGGACCAGGGGCCGTTAATGATCATTGCGGCGTAGCCGTCGAGAAAAAGGGCGTTGGCAATTTCGTAATCGCATTCAATAGGAATAATTTTGTCTTTGTGGGCCAAATCGTAAATCAATTGCGCCGCTTTCACCGTGGCTTCGGTATCCAGTGTCGGCTTGTTTTGGTCATCCAGAATTCGTCCTCCAAATCCGGCGATGAACGGCACGGCAAAATAGGGCTCGGTGTAATTCCAGGCAAGGGCGTACATGTCGGGTTTCCCGTCACCGTTTTTGTCCTGCAACAGATTTTTTCCCAATCGACGCAGCTCTGCAATTGATTTGGGAGGTTGTGGGATCAATTTTTTATTGTAAACCAAACATAAATGATTACCCACGCGGTCGGCGATTTGGTACAAATGTCCCTGAAAGTAAGTATTTGCCGGAATAGGTTTTTGAATGAAGCTGTCCAAAAATGTTTGCGTGAAATAATTTTCCAACGGCTGGATGACGCGCAGTTCAACGAAAGGGCCTATATTGTCGCTGGCGCCCCAGAAAAGAGAGGGGCCGCTGCCGCCCATGGCAGAAATGATGTAATTGGAGCGGGCTGTTTCCGGTTCATAAAAAAGCTGGCGGAAAATCCAGTTATGATGAGTTTGGGCAAATTTGTCCAACTGGCGCTGCAAAATTTTTGTCCCCAGTGGACGCATCGAATGCCAGACGATGATCGTGCGCTCGCGGTCTCCAGCGCAATGAATCAATTGCAAAATTAGTATGAAACAAATGAAAATGATACCAATCTTAAGAGTTTTCATTCTCGCCCGATCGAATTTCAATTACAAAATTTGCCGAATCCGTAGAGCACAAAATAAGAAATTATGAGATAAATATCAAGGGGAATGTTTGTTTCGATGATAAAGAATTAATTTCTTTGATGAAGAAATTTCTAATCCGTGGATGATAATAAACAAAAATTATGAGCTGTTTTAATTGGGATAAAGTTCAAATTGCTTTTAGAGCTTCTCCAACAAAGGTATAGTACACCTCATACGTGTGCTACATCTGAATCCCCAAAAGAAAAATGGAAAAGAAAAAATAATCGGGCTATTATAGTCAGCATTCATTGAAATTTAAGAGCTAATAGCCTGTTTGATGGGATACTCGGTGGCCGGCAGTAATTCATTGCTTGTCTGAAACAAATTTGCTTAACTTTCAACCGCTCCAATTCATAGAATTTCCAAAGTTCGAGCTGTGAAAATTTCATTTTCTTTTAATGGTTCAATATCGTCTTCCGATACTGTGACGATGGCAATGGTATCGCCGAACACATTGAATACCTCTAACGTGTACCCATCCGGGGAGTTATCTCCCGGATGATACTCAACAATAGTTGCCACATCTCCTTTTTTCAATCCCTTTTCGGGCATATCTTTTGCCAAAGATACTTCTTTGAATAATTCGTATTTCATCATTGGACTTTCCTTTTGTCAGGGAACATGGTGACGAATTTGGTTTGACCTGATTTAAATTTCGTTATCCAAATGGAACATATTGACAAGAATCGCCCATTAGGTCCAAACAATTTGCCTTTGATTTCATACAGTTGACCATATTCCGTTTTGTCAATGGGTGTTGCATCAAGCGATAGAATTTGCCTGCGCAAATCGTGTTCTAATTCTCGCCAGTTTTCTAAAAAATATCCTGCCTGAGCCATCCATTTAGATTTATCGTTTCTTTTTCTCGGAGCCAGAATATAGGATGTTAATTTTTCATGGGCAATAATAGAATCAGCTGGCAATTTCATTGATTGACCTGGCCAAATCATCTTTCAATATTATAACAGTTGCAAATCTAAATTCTTCGCACTACGATAGGTTTTTATGAAATATTCTTTTGACATAGTCTGAACTATGAGCAGGAACAAATTTGTTTATAATTCACCAACTTTTAGAACGGATTTTACTTAAAAATATTTACCTTCTTTGATGTTTTCTATGAATTGGAAAAGGGATTAACTGACTTTTTCATTAATATAACACATTTCCCTTTGTTTGTCAATGTTTTTTTGGGGAAAAGACTTTAGAAGGCTTGGACTATTCAATTGATATTTTTCAATAGCTGAAATGAAAAAAAGAAGCTAAAAAAATACTCGGTCTATAGTATAGCCCGGATGAATTTAGATTTTCATGTTATCTTTTATGCATCAGAGTTTACATTTTCATCGATATGTACTTCCGTGGATAGATGTTTGTACCAAAAATGATACAGTCCGAATGACAGCACTGTCAGCAGAATAGCCAATGTGCCAACTGTGTGCCAACGCCGAAGCACCATCATCATCATGAACAAAAACAATACGACCTGCCAGGGAACGGCAAAAAGCAGCGCGATGATGTCGCGGCGGTTTTCTTTGCGAACATTTTCTCTGACCGACGCTGGAATCGAATTTTTAATGCGTCCCCAGAAACCGAAGGGACGTGTTTTCCTGTAAAAAATCTTCAATGTTTCCTCGTCTGTCCCGGGCGTGAAAATTGTACCCAAAATCATTGCCAGGAGCGAAGTGCTACTGACAAAAATAAAAGACACATATTCCGGAATTTGCGGGAAAAGCGCCCGTTGCAACACTGCGGCGAACATCCCGGCGCCGGTGCCGATAGCAAAACCATAGCCGTTGAGGCGCCACCAGTACCATCGCGCCAATTGCGGAATAATCATACCGCCGCCGATGCTCATGGTGATCCAGCCCCAGATTTCATTGATATTTTTAATCAACAAACTAAACAGAAGTCCGGCGAGGACGATGGCCACCGACGCCAAACGACTGTGCATCATGAGACGTTTTTCACTGGCATCAGGTTTGAGATACGCCTGATAAATATCTTTCACCCAATAGGCGGCGCCGGCGTTGACTGTGGAGTCGAATGTAGACATTGCAGCCGCCATTAATCCGGCGACCAATAAGCCTTTCATGCCGGTGTGCATCATTTGCTTGAGCACAATAGGTAAAACCGCTTCCGGATTTTGAATCACGCCATTGGTGGAACCGTAGGAAATTCCTAAAATGGCAATTGCCGCGATGAAAGGCCAACGAAAGGCCAACAAAAATGTCCAGAACAGCGAAAGTAAACCCGCCTCTCTGTCGCTGCGTGCGGCAAAATAGCGTTGCAGCATGTAGTTTCCTGTGCCGCCCATTCCTTCGATAGTTACTTTGATGAGATAAAATAAAATGGCGATACCGAATAAATTGTAAATCGAATAAGAGCATTCGGCCGAGAAATTTAGTTTCCAGTGCGGAATGATGCTTGACCAGGCATCGCGCGTGGTTTGAATTGCCTGGAATGTTCCGTCGCGCAAGGGGACTGAAATAGAAAAAACGTCCGGGAGGTGGGCTTTTGTCACAGCGAGCACAATGACGTAAATAATGGTGCCGAAAATTAACAAGCCCTGAAAAACATCAGTCCAGACAACGCCGTAGAGACCGCTGGCGACGGTGTAAATCATCGCCAGAACGATCATGATCAGGGCTGCCCAAAAAGAGGGTATTCCTAAAATTTCCCCGATAAATATGCCCGAGCCCACGGCGAAATAGGTGACCATGGCGATAGTCACCAAAATGCTGGAAATCGCCGCAATGAGCCGGGCGACATCGCCTTCTCTGCCTTTGCCGAAGCGAAATGCCATCCATTCGGCAAGAGTCATGACTTCGGAGCGGCGGTTCCATTTTCCCATGAAAATCATGAGGAACGCCAAAATAAGCGTTACGCCGCCGCGTATTTCAATGAAGAAACCAGCGGCACCCAGCGCGAAAATCCACGCGGTGTTGATCATGGTGCCGCTGACGTCTAAATTTGACGCCATGCCGGAAGCTCCGAGAACCCACCAGGGCAATTTTCGATTTCCCAAAAAATACGAATCGATGTCCGCGGACGCTCGTTTTTGCAGCAATAAACCGATTACAACCATGGCGATTAAATAAATTGCAACGATGACATAATCCCAAATTTGCATCCGCTCTCCCTGGAAGGTTCTTTAAATTTTATCGTGAGCTCCGTTTGATTTGTGTGCGCCCGATTTCTGCATCAGGCATTTGCTTTAAATTTGCTGAGATGATGTGGCTTTAGTGAGGCTTTGGCAATATCGACTCGAATGACCTGATCGTCAATTGAGCCCTGGTCCCAATCCTCTATAGCTTTCATTGCGGCTTGTTCGTCCGGCATTTCCAAAAATCCGTAGCCTTTTGAACTTTTGGAATACCGATCTCGGATGATTTTGACATTATCCACTTTTCCGTACTCCTCAAACATATCGAGGAGATCCCGTTCGTCAGCATCTTTGGGCAGATTGCCAACATAGATCCTCATTTTTTCCCCTCCTAAAGGTTGGCTTAGATTAGATAGTCCTTCAGAGTGTTAACGATATCTTATGAGATACCTCCTAATTTGATGAATAATTGTTAAAGAATTTTAACGTTAATTATAACAATTTTTTTTGAGTTTGTCAATAAAAAAATTGATTTTGTGAAATTTTTTTTTCATTTCAGGCTTATGCTGGTCTAATTTGTTCTTCTGGAGAAGGTCTTGGACTGAGATAGAAGAGGCTGATTATTGGTTTTAGGGCAAAGAAGTGGGCGCAATTAAATATTTTCTGAGAATTGGCAATCATTGGTTTTTTGAAAAAATTTCAATTTTTACTTGCTATTGTTTTTTTTCTGTATTATTTTAAAACAAAAAAAGTGAACGCATTTGATTTAAAAATAACGGTCAGGGAGATTAAGGGCGTCTGTCCGCTGTTCTCAGTCGGCGATAGTTTTGTTCTGCAACAAGGCTATAAATTGAAACAAGGCAATTTATCGGCGATTTGTATGCATGCGCTCAGTTCAATTTTACCGTACCACGTCGCTCTATCTCACAACGTTTCAGCCAAAGAGCTGGGACTCAATGCAAAGGATGAAAACAAAGCCTTCGTCCAATGTCTTGACCCTTGCGAACGAACCGGCGGTGGGACCGTTATTTTCGAGATTGAGGTTCTGAAATGAATGATGTGAAAGAATTTTTGCCAACGGGAAAATTGAGACCGGAGTTTTTAAAAACGCTGCTTGAAAATTACACTTTCGGCGACGAATCGATTATTGTTGGCCCCGACGTCGGCGTGGATGCGACGGTAATCGACATGGGAAATCAGTATCTGATTGCCAAAACCGATCCCATTACATTTGTAGCGGACGACATCGGCTATTATGCCGTAAACATCAACGCGAACGATATCGCTTGCATGGGAGGCACGCCAAAATGGTTTTTGGCAACGCTTTTGCTTCCGGAAAATATGACAACAGAAAAAGCAGTGGAAAAAGTATTTTCTCAAATCAGCGGTGCATGTCGAAAATTGAAAATTTCCTTCTGTGGCGGCCATACGGAAATTAGCTACGGGATCGATCGTCCGATCCTCGTCGGGCAAATGTTGGGCGTTGTTTCCAAACAAGAACTGATTAGCGCCAAAAATGCGCGCGAGGGCGACAGAATTATTTTGACCAAGGGTATTGCCATCGAAGCGGTTTCCATCATCGCGCGAGAATTAAAAGAAAAAATTGCGCCTGAGGCATCCGTTGAATTCATTGAAAAGTGTCAGAATTTTATCTATGACCCGGGCGTCTCCGTGCTCAAAGATGCGAAAATTGCGATGGAAATTGGCGGGATTCACGCCATGCACGATCCGACCGAAGGCGGTCTGGCGCAAGCGGCGCATGAACTCGCGGAGGCGAGCGGTCTGGGAATTCGCATCTGGGAAAAAGAGATTCCTGTTTTGCCTGAAGCCAAATTCTTGTGCGATTTGTTCAACCTGGATGTGATCGGCGCCATTGCTTCCGGGGCGCTGCTGATCGTCGCCGAACGAAAAAAATCGACGCAAATTATTCGTCATCTGCGCGCAAATGAAATATACGCAAGAATTATCGGGAAAATGACGCCTCGGGATTTTGGCGCAAAAATGGTCACAATCGCCGGAGAGGAACGCGATCTCCCACAATTTTCGTCGGATGAAATCACTAAAATATTTTAAAATCCAAGGAGAAGTGATGGAAATAAAATGGATTGAAAGTCTTTTCTTCAGCACGGACAAAGTCGCCAACGAAATGATTATCGTTCACCACACCGGGAGCAAAAACGGACTGATTAACAGTTTGCAGGGCACAATCGACTGGTTCAAGCCGGATCCCTGGCGTTCAACGCAACAAGTTTCCGCGCATTACATCATCCCCCGCGCCGAGGGACCACTCATTCAAATGGTGCGCGACGAACACTCTGCCTGGCACGCCGGGAAAAGCCAGTGGGTTATCAATGGTGTCCTTCGGGAAAATTTGAACAATCGCAGCCTTGGCATCGAATTGCAGGGGGACGGAGAACTTTATCCTTACACTAATTTTCAGTACGAGGCATTGATCTGGTTGGTCAGACAAAAAATGGAAGAATTCAACGTGCCGCTGGATTTGATACGCGGGCATCAGGAAATCACACCCCGAAAGCCGGATCCAGGCCCGTTATTTGATTGGGATCGATTCAAGAGAGGCCTCACTTCGGTAACCGCGCCGGGGGCTGATGTGCCTGCGGACGGCGATCTTACCGACGAAGACGGCGACGGCATCATCTGGCTCGATGAGACCGACGATGTGAAAATTCCGTCAGGAAAAGATCGCACGATTTTGGAAACGATCAAGGACTTTTTCGCCGGATTGTTTCGCTAATTGAGAGAGGCTCCCATCTGACTACCGTCGCTCGTTCTCGTTGGGAATGCTGCACAAAAAACGTAACTATTTAGCCGCAGAGCTACAGAAGACACGAGAAAAAATTAAGAAAATGAAATTTAGCAATCTGTTAGCGAAGCCCATTTTGTGGATTTAAAATCTAATTAGGGATTATTCTAGATCACATTTTGGGCTATTTGTTTTCATCTTGATTGCCTATTATTGCTTATTCAGACTGCTTTTTTACATCCCCCCTTCAAAGGGGGACTTACTTGGTTCCCCCCTTTGAAGGGGGGACAGGGGGGATGTTTAATTGGCTAAATAGTACTATTTAAATCACTTTGTCCTTCATTTCAATTCGCTAAAGCGGCAATTATGTGGCAGTATCCATTTTCTCAAAGAAACATGTGCAACGCAGAAAGTTCCCACGTAGTTGCAATTCAAAGGCGGATGCTTGTTTTATCGGTGAATGTTTCTTATTCAATATTAATGAGCTATCTTAAAACTGTGAAAATGGGTTTTCTTGTGCTCTGTCGATTTTTAGCTTGACATTATTTAATAAAATGGTTATTATATTTAATAGTTATCAGAATAACGTAAAAATCTATTTCTATCTTCAGCAACTCCAGGGTTGTCATGCAGCTTTCATTCACAGCCATTGTTTACTTGCCCATCGTTTTCGCGCTGCTATTTTTAGCTTTCCGATTTTTGAAAGACTGGCAACGCAGCAAGAGTATTGAACCGTTGCTTTATTTTTTCGTGTTCGCTTTGTATGCCCTGGTCTGCCTGACAGGCGTGCTGGCTGGCACTATTTATGCGCATAACCCCGCTGGTATCAGGTGGATGCTCATCGTTAGTTCTTACATATTATCCTTCGCCAATGCATTTTTAGGTTGCCTTTTTATATTTTATCGATTTCCCAAAACGTCTCTCTGGTTAGGATTTTTGAGCATATTTGTGTTTGGCATATTTGTTTCGATATTAACTTCAATGGCGGATATCAGACCTGAATTAGAGCCTAGCGGCGGAATATATTGGGGACTGCCTTTTTATATCAGCATATTGAGGTTTTTTCTCTATTTTTTCGCCCTGGCTCCGCTATTTTATGTTTTATTAGTCCAAAAAGTAAAGCAATCTGTTGATCACGACACAAAGATGAAGTACATTGTTCTGGTTTCAATTTTATTTTTTGTGCTCATGGTAGTTTTGGTCGATTTTATTATTGAACCGATTTTTCAGACAAAAGCTTTGTTGAGCGAATTAGCGATATTATTCCTGCTTGTTTTGTTTATGATTGCCTATTTTGTTTTCATGGAACGCGTAGTATCTAAAAGTGAAAAGAGATTTCGTCGGTTAGTAGAAAAAATGAGCGATATGATTTGCCTGATTGACTCGAACGGCATCATTGATTACGCTAATCCGATGCAAAGTTTAATTCTGGGCTATCCCTGGCGTGACATTATCGGCAATCCCGTTCTGGATTTTGTATTTCGGGAAGACATGGATTCGGTCAAAGAGTTCATTTTTAGCAAGTCTGAATCCAAAACAGGGGAGAGATTGGAATTTCGCTTTGTTCACAAAGATGGACATACAATATGGGTTGAAACTAACGGTTTCTTTTTTCTCGAAGCCGCCGCCGAACATGGCGAGTCCGCCAAATTGGTCCTGGCGAGCAGAGATATCACTGAGCGCAAGATGGCGGAAGAGAAACTCAATAAGTCGTTGAAGGAAAAAAAGATTCTGGTTTCTGAAATTTACCACAGGGTAAAGAACAATCTCGCCACAGTAATTGGCTTATTAGCAGTTCACGCATCGATGATTAAAGACAGCCAGGCGAAGACTGTGCTGCTGGACGCCAAAAACAGAATTTTTTCCATGGCGCTGGTTCATCAACTACTTTACCAATCAGAAGATTTTTCCGTCATTGACTTCAAGGAATATGTAGAAAAATTAGTAACTAACTTATCGAGAGTTTTTCGGATTTCACAGCGCGTGAAAATCCACTATGAGTTGGATAAAATTTTTCTGAATATTGAGGTCGCCATCCCTTGTGGGCTGATTATTCATGAATTAGTTACTAATGCCTTCAAACATGCATTTCACGAAAATGAGAACGCTAATCTTTTCATAAAAGCCCAAAAGATTGGCGATAACCGCTATCAATTGACTGTCCGCGATGATGGCGCCGGGATTCAGCAAACTTTGGAAAGGGAATCCCCAGACACATTGGGCTTGAAGTTGGTAAAAAGCCTCGTTCAACAAATTGACGGCGATCTGGAAATCAAAAACGAGAACGGGACAGAAGTCACAATTGCCTTTAGCGATAAACAGGACAGAATTTCCGATTGATTTCCGCGGGAAGGTTATTTTCTGGCAAACTTGAAACCCGCTTACAAATGAAGAATTTTCACGGCAACGAGGATCTTCTCTTTATCTCAATTAAGCAACTTTTTCAAAGACTGGGTGCTTCGTTGCAAAAAAATGCCTCTGCAAGCGACGAAAAAAAATCAATGCAGAGGCTTTTTCTCTTTGTTCTGCTTGCAAGCAATGATTATATTTTACTCAAAGCCTGATCCAGATCATCGCACAGATCGTCGGCATCTTCAAGCCCGATTGACAGGCGTATTGTTTGCGGGAAAAAGTTTGATTTTCGTTTATCTTCGTCAGAGACATCCAGGTGCGTGTGAAACCAGGGTGATTCTGCCAGAGATTCCACGCCGCCCAGAGAAACTGCCAGCCCGAAAATTCTCAAATTATCAAGAATTTTGTAAGCTTCGTCTTTTCCGCCCTTGGGGTCGAAAGTGATCATCGATCCGGGACCTTCGCATTGTTTCTGGTAAATTTTGTATTCAGGGCTATTTTTGTCATAAAAATCAGGATAAATGATTCTGTCAACTTTGGGGTGATTGTTGAGAAATTTAGCCACTTTTTTTGCATTTTCCTGAGCTCCCAGAACTCGAACTTCCAACGTGTCAAGCGATCTATACAGCAGCCAGGCGTCGAAAGCAGACGGCGTGGGACCAGTTGCACTTCTCATGGATTGAATTTTTCGCGCTCTTTTTTCCTCGCGATCAACGACAAAACCGGCGATCAGATCGGAATGTCCGCCAAGCGATTTTGTGCCGGAGTAGATGACTACGTCCGCTCCTTGTCGGAAAGGATGTTGGAGAATCGGCGACATGAAAGTGTTGTCCACTCCTAATATCCCGTCTGAAAAATTATGAGTGAGATCAGCGATCTCCTGAATGTCCACCATCGCCAGACTTGGGTTCGCCGGCGTTTCGATGAAGACCATGCTTGTTTTTTTTCCATATTTTTTCAGCGCATCTTCTACTTTATTCAGGTCTGTGGCGTCAACCGGGACGACATTCAATCCCAATTTTTGCGGCAGAACGTGTCGAAACATGTGATCTGTGCCTCCGTACACCGGGTAGCCAAAAATCAATGTGTCGCCGGGATTGCAGACTGTCAGTGCGGCGGTAAAAATTGCCGACAATCCGCTGGGGAAGTAAATTGCCTGCGCATTTGGGGCGCCCAATTCCAGGCATTGCAGCCGGTCGCAGAGCATGATGAAATTGGGGTTTGAGACTCGGGTGTAAATGGGCCACTCGTCCTCCGGAGCCATTGGCGCATCAAATCCGTAAGCGCGTCGAAACATGTGCTCTAATTTTTTCGATGTTTCTGCGGAAAATGTTGAAACTGAAAATATTGGCGGGCGCACCGCGCCCATACTCAAAAATGGATCATAACCAATGTGAGCAGCGCGAGTGCGAGCTTTCCAATTTTGAGGGGGTTGTTTCCAGTTGCTTTTTCCCATTTTGTTCTCCTTGATAATGGAAAGATGAATTCTTTTAACGATTAATTTTGTTGTAAAAAATATTTGCTAAAAATAAAAAACTTCGTCAGCTTTGTCCGTTAATTTTCAGCGTGAAATTTTCCACGTCGGACATTGTGTAAATTGGCGTGGCGCCTTTAAACTGAGCCACGAATGCGCCCACCAGATTGCTCTGACGCGCGATCTCGGATAGCGACGCATTTCGCAGAAAATAGTGAACCAGCGACGCGGCAAAAGCATCACCGCAGCCGGTAGTGTCTTTCACAGTGACTTTGATGCCGTTTTCCCGTGCTAATGCGACGCCGTCAGTCAAAATGCAACCGCGTTCGCCTAAAGTCAGGGCCGCAAGTTTCAAATTGTATTTGTGAACAAGTTCTTTCAAAAAGTCAACATCGCTTCTTTTCGGTGCGAGATTGCTTTTCAAAATGGCAACTTCGTCGTCGTTTAATTTGACAATATCAGCAATTTGAAGCGAACGAAGAGCGGTTTTTTTGATTTCGTCGTTCCAGCCGCGCAAATTGATGTCATAAATTTTCAGCGTATTTTTTGCCGATTTCACCAGCGTCTGTATCGCCTCGCGTGAGGAGGAATTTCGTTGCGCCAGCGTGCCAAAGAGAATTGCGTCGGCGCTTTGCAGCAGATTTTTGCTCTCCGACGTGGCTTGAAGATAATCAAACGCTACATCGGTGTGGCAATTGAAGCGGGGCTTTCCTTTTTCGTCCAACTCGACTTCCACAGTCCCTGTCGGTTTGTCAGCGTCAATCTGGACAAAGCTGGCGTCGATATTTCGCCGGGAAAGCGCTTGTTTGATATCTTCGCCCAATTGATCTTTCCCGACGCGACTGAGGACAATTCCAATGTCTCCCAATTGTGCGCAGTGAATGGCAAAATTTGCCGGCGCGCCGCCCAAGAATTTTTGCTCGCCGTAAATGTCCCACAGAATTTCCCCGATTCCCACGATGCGAAATTGTTTTTCTGTCATGGCGTTTCCTTGAATTTCACTGTTCAGCGCGGTTCACATTAAAAATTTACTGCATCATTGTTACGGAGACGCGCCAATGAATCCGGAGTGACGGCGATTGTGTCCGGTGCGCTCTCTCTGGCACTCAGATCTTTGATTGGCAGACGCGTCCCTGCCTTCAAGGCGACCTGCTGCGCGCCGGGGAAAGTTTGCGGCACAATCTCGCCGGTGCTGGGATCGACATACGCAAAAATGATGCCTTCGGGAATGGGAAAAGTGCGATACCTTTCTCCGGCGTGCGCTTGTTTCATGAAATTTACCCAGAGCGGAATCGCCGCGCTGGCGCCAGTGAGCTCTCTGCCATTTTTGTCCTTGATGGGTCTGAAGTCATCAAATCCGACCCAGACCGCAGTGACCAATTGCGGCGTGAAACCGACAAACCAGGCGTCTCTGCCGTTGTCGGTAGTGCCCGTTTTTCCGGCGCAGGGTCTGTTGAATCCCAGTCGCCGAACATTTTTTCCGGTTCCGTTTTCGATGACTGAACTCAACATATCAAGCACGAGATAAATCGTCTGAGCGTCAATAACTTGCCGGCTCTGATTATTGAATTCATTCAAAATTGCGCCTTGCGGGTTTTCAATGTATTTAATCATCAAAGGCTCGCGATTGATTCCTCCGTTGGCGAACGGACAGTACGCCCGACAGAGTTCCAGCGGCGAAACCCCGGAAGCGCCCAGCGCCAAAGAAAGCAGCGGCGGCAGCGGACTTTCAATGCCCATTAGCCGGGCGTAACGGACCACTGTTTCCGGTTTAATGTCCGCGATGAGTTTCGCTGCAATGACGTTTACGGAATTGGTGAGCGCTGTTTTCAGGGTAATCGGGCCGCGGTATCTGTGATCGTAATTGGGAGGGGACCATTTTTGTTTTCCGAAAGTGAAAGTCACCGCAGAATCCAATACCACGCTTGCCGGATTGTATTTGCCAATGTCGATGGCGGCAAGATAAACAAATGGTTTGAACGCAGAACCCGGTTGGCGGTTGTTGCTAATAGCGCGGTTGAATTGGCTCACGCTCCAATCTCTGCCGCCGACCATCGCTTTCAATTTTCCGTTGCGCGGATCGATTGCTACCAGCGCCGCTTGAAGGTAATTTTTTTTCTCCTCGGTCGTCGCCAGTTCGTATTCGTGAAAACCGAGTCGTTTATCCAACTTCACTAATTCATCTTCCACAGCTTTCTGGGCAAAATTTTGCAGCCTCGTGTCAATAGTAGTGAAAATTTTCAAGCCGCCGTAGGAAAGGATTTCCGGGTTGTAGAGTTTTTCCACTTGATTTTTTACGTGGTCGAGAAAATAGCTCGCCTTGCCGTACAGCAGATTCAATCGCTTCAATTCGATCGGCGCAGCAAGCGCCTGTTCTCTCTGTTCCTGCGTAATAAAACCGACTTTTGCCATGCGAGAAAGAACGATTTTTTGGCGCTCTTTGGCAATATCAAAATTCAAATACGGATTGTAGCGTGTGGGCCAGCGAGTGAGATTTGCCAAAAAAGCGGCTTCCGCTAAATTTAGTTCGTCGGCGTGCTTGGCAAAATAAGTTTGCGATGCCTGTTCCACGCCGAAAGAATTGGAGCCAAAATCAATCTGGTTGCAATAGGCTTCTAATATTTCGTCTTTGCTGTAGCGCGTTTCGATTTGACAGGCAATGAGCAATTCTTTGAATTTTCGGCTCCAACTGCGGTCAAATGTGAAAAACATATTTTTTGCCAATTGCTGCGTGATACTGCTACCGCCGCCTTGGCGTCGCAAAGTCTTCAGATGCAGAAAAATGGCGCGCAAAAGTCCCTTTTTGTTCCAACCGTGATGTTTGAAAAAATCCGTGTCTTCCATGGAAAGAATTGCTTTGACGAAATAAGGCGAAATTTGCGAAAGAGGAACAGGCTGTCGATTGGTCAAAGAAAGAATGAGTTCTCCGTTGTCGGCGTAAATTTCAGTTGGCGTGCTCAATGCCATGTTGTGCAAATTTTCCGGTAGTCTCGGCAAAGAAAACGCGATCAACAGAAAAATGACAAGTAGAATTAAAACAACTATTCCCGTTGACGCCACAATAATTTTTCTTTTATTCAAATTTATCATATTCATGCTCACGATATTGTCGTTCCGGAAAGGTTAAATTTAACTCGGGATAAAGTTCATTCAAATGGGCGATCAGATAGTTGGCCGCCAACTCACTGGCTTCAAAAGTGTAAATTTCCGTGTAAATTCCTTGCAGGATTTCAAAACCAAGCAGGACGGAATGGTCGATGGAATACCGTGAAATGCCGACTTTTTTTATCGAACTATCCCATTGAATGAGCTGATAAGGATTATTGATGAGCTGCAATTTGACGGCGTTGGGAAGATCGTCGAAAGCGGCGAAAAATTGCTCGGGTGAAAATGTCCTGTTCTGAAAAAATTTCATGGAATCAAGAGAAGTCGGCTGCTTTGTTTCCGAATTTGGCAAATTGTAAAGCACAATGAGCGGAGGGTAGGTATCCATCAGCAACTGTTTGTCCCCGTCCAGGAAGTAAAATGCCAGATTATTTTCATCTTTGGTAATCTTTGTCCAGGCCCATTTTCGGCTGTGAGAGAGGCGCAATAAATCAAATGGCGCGATGATGTCATAAGAGTAGCGCGGGGGAATTTGGCTGTAAAGTTCCTTAAATTTAGAAGCCGAAAGCATGACCGATTTAGTTTTGTCCAATTGCTGTCGCAACTGGAGAAGGTCTTTGATTTCGTTTACTTCGACCCTGGGCGCTTTGACATTTTTCGCTATCTGCTGAAGCTGGTCGCTGGCGATTTGATCTTTTTGACTCAGTTCCCAAATGGCCCCGG
Organism: Calditrichota bacterium; assembly: GCA_013152715.1. Classification (NCBI taxonomy): domain Bacteria; kingdom Pseudomonadati; phylum Calditrichota; species Calditrichota bacterium. Next base: position 15,259 of record JAADFU010000036.1, on the reverse strand, counting down.
ATTTGGGTCTGAATGAATTCGTGAGCTCCAGCGCGTTGCCGATGAAAATTTCGACAAAGTCTGCAGAATATTCCACGATCAGAATGATCAGGACAATGCCAATCAGAATGACCCGCCTGAGCGTGAAAAATTTTTTCAGGAAAAGAGCTGTTTTCGCCCGCTGTTTATCTGGTGTTTCAGATGGAAAATTTTCCATTGTTTGTTTCAGTCTTTATTTTCAAAATAAACGATATTTTCTGCAATTTGTTTTTCGCCTGCCAAATCAATTAATGTGGAAAGGCACCGGAACGAAAGAGATCAGAAAAATTACAAAGAGAAAATAACCAACGATGCGGCGTTTTCCGTCGATTTGATGGAAATCGTCAATGGGATTCGGATGGCGAAAGCCGAACCAGATCAAAAGCAAAACCAGCAGAATCCATCCCTGGTACCAGAGAGCGCACAGGACAATGAAAGCGCCTAACGCAAATTTGTAAATGGTTTGACTTTTTCGTCCGAAAAGCGCATAAAGCACATGCCCACCGTCAAGTTGGCCGATGGGGAGCAAATTGAGCGCCGTGACAAAAAGTCCGGCCCAGCCAGCGTAGGCCATGGGATGAAGCATGGTATCGAAACCTTTGGGCTCCGGGCCTAAAATGATTTTTGCAAGTTTGGAAAACAAAAGTGATTCGCCAAGGTAGATATGCGCGCCCTGAGATTGGATTTGGGGCACGAAAGTAGATAGCTTCAACCCGATGATGAGCACTGGAATTGTCACAATTAATCCTGCAATCGGTCCCGCAGCGCCGACATCAAACAGCGCTTTTCGACTCGGAATGGGCGATTTCATTCTGATGAACGCGCCCATGGTGCCAAACGGTTCCAGCGGCACGGGAATAAAATAGGGGAGAGTGACGTCGATGCGATACTTTCGGCACATTAAATAGTGGCCCATCTCATGGGCCAATAAAATTGAAATAATCGAGAGAGAGTATGATAGACTGTTGACGTAATAGGTGGTCAGAATAGTCAATAAAAAAAGCAAAATATTGATTTGAATGCGTTTTCCTTCGACTTTCTGAAGCAAAGATTTTTTTTGCGTGGGCTGCGAATAGTCGGGATATGTGTACTCGTAATTATCGTTGCTCATAAAAATTCCTTTGTCTTTCCGGGGCAAATTGCGCGATCAAATCATCGTAACAATCACTTCTTCGTCTCGCTGAATATGCAGTTTTTCACTGGCATTGCCGTTTCTGATTCCGATTTCCAGATAAGCGGAACTGCCAAACAGAGCGACAGGTTCGTCTTTTTCAACTTCTGCGTAAGAGTTTGACAATTTTTTGATGGTCAGAGTTCCCACAGAAATAGAAAAAAATCGACTTATTTTCAAAGAGCTCGTTGGAATATTGGTGATTAAATTTCCGAAATGGTCGATGTAAATAATTTGTCCTCTGATTTTCTTGTCCTCGATTACCGGCAATTTGATTTCGCCGCGGGCGTAATCGTGGATTTCATTGCCAAATTTATCAAGGGAAATTCCCAGAGCCAGATGCGCTGAGAGCGGGGCAAAAATATCTCTGCCATGAAATGTGCGACTGATCTCTCTGCGAAAAAAATCCCGATTGGTCGCTTCCACGACGCGCTTAATATGATCTTCGTGAAAAATGTATTTGAGAAGAGCGTTGTCCGGTGCGACAAAAAAATAGCGTTCTGTCTCTGCGATGATGATTCTCCGCTGTGTCCCCACGCCGGGATCGACAACGGCAAGATGGATTGCTCCTGCCGGGAAAAAACGATAACTGTTTTGCAAAACAAAAGCGGCGGCTTCGACGTCCTGCGGCGGTATTTGATGAGTAATGTCGATAATTTGCATTGCCGGATGGATTCCGAGAATGACGCCCTTCATCGTTCCCACGAATCCGTCGCGATCTCCGAAATCAGTAATTAATGTAATTATACTGTTGGGTGTTGGCATTGTGAAAAATTGTGGTTTTCATTGTTTGGTGCATTGTCGGATTTGAGCCGTCCGGCTTTAAATGTTGAATTCGGTCGCTAATTTAGGTTTAAAATGCTGACGCATTAATTCCCAGATACAATCATTGTTAATAGATCAAAAAAATGTAGCAAATAGTTTGTCATGACGAGTTGTCATGGTTGCTCAATTCAAAATAAAAAGATAAATAGTCGTTCAATTCATAGCCTAAATGTTTCGCTAAAATGTCGAGATAATAGGTGGCGATATTGGTCACGCTGAAATCAATTTTATTTGTCAAAAAGGAATGATTCACTGTTTTTAGATACTGGCCGCACTGATCGCACGCTTCCACGCGGTACGGCTTGCGGTCGCTTAAAAAAAGCAATTTCTGCTTTTGGGGGTCGTCGTTCAAACAAAACGGACATTTGTCGACTGAGTAGTGCCACGTTGTATTACAGCGTCGGCACCACAGCGTGCGAATTTCTCGCTGTTCGTCAATTTCGGAAAAAGCGGGCTGGCTGCCGCAGACCGGGCAAATTGCTTCGTTCCAATGGCTTTGCTCGATACGATGCGAGAAAGTTTCTGCGCTGAGCTCGAAAAACGGAGCGCTGACCAACTCGGTGAAAATTTTGGTGAATTGAACAGAGATATCATAATCCTTGCTGAATGACGAAAATGTTGCGGCGTCATTACTGAGCAAAGCGATGATGAATTTTTTCAGCGAAAAGCGACGTCGATCATTCAATTCGCGCAGTCGCAGCAGCTCTTCTTTTCTCCAATAAGCGAATTCACGAAAGACGGGAAACACGAGATCAAATAATTGATCAATGGCGCCTTCGTCGATGTTTTGAAAAAGAGCTTCGTGCAAAATCGGTTTGCGTTGTGAAAGTCTTGCTGAAACGTCAATTCTGTTAAGTTTTTGAAACGAAACGGCCGCCGACAACAGACGCATGCATTTCACGTGTACGTTGAAAAGCTTTTCATGAAAATCGATGTAAAATCTCGAAAATCGTTGCACGTTATTCGATCGATTTTGCATTTTCGCCGGTCCTGATAGTTGCAGCCCTGAGATCGTGCGTCAGGCTCATCGCCGCGGACGATGACAGATGTGTGCAGTTTCCTCGTTGAAATTAATTTGTGCATCGCTGAAAAATAGCGCCTGGTCTGGTTCTGCCAAAAATCATTTTTGTCGGCGCTGACTATTGCAATGAACAATATCATTAAAAAATTTCTTGAAATCTTCCCCCCTAAAATTGATCCGCAAATTTAATAAATGCTGAAAAAAAATAATGTGCCCGACAGGATCAGATTGCCGGGTTTTTCACTGAATCAAATCATTCATTTATCGCTCAGCGCCTCAATGCCGGGGAGTTTGATGCCGGCTAAAAATTCCAGCGACGCGCCGCCGCCAGTCGAAACGTGCGTAACTTGATCTGTTTTGCCCGCCTTTTTCAAGGCTGAAGCCGAGTCACCGCCGCCAATGACGGTGATGGCGCCTTTTTTGGTAATTTCAGCCAGTATCTCGGCAATGCGCATTGTCCCTCTGGCAAAAGCGTCAATTTCAAACACGCCCATGGGGCCGTTCCAAACGACAGTTTTGGCGTCGGAGAGGATTTTTTCGTATTGGGCAATGGTTTTGGGCCCGATGTCCACGCCAGCCCAACCGTCGGGAATAGAGGTGTCGTTGGTAGTTTTTACCTGTGCCTTTTCAGAGATTTCATCGGCAATCACATGGTCAAAGGGCAGTTGGAGCGTCACGCCTTTTTGGGCTGCTTTTTCCAATACGGCTTTTGCCAGAGCAATTTTATCTTCCTCCAGCAGCGAGTTGCCGATGGAAATGTTTTGCGCTTTCAAAAAAGTATAGCTCATTCCGCCGCCAATCAACAGTGCATCCACCTTTTCAAGCAAATTGTCGATGACGTCTATTTTGCCGGAAATTTTTGCGCCGCCCAAAATGGCAATCAGCGGCCGTTGCGGCGATTCAATAGCGCTGCCCAGATATTTTAATTCTTTTTCAATGAGATAACCGGCGGCGCATTGACTAAAGAATTTTGTTACTCCTTCTGTCGAGGCGTGAGCGCGATGGGCGGTGCCAAAGGCGTCATTTATGTAAACATCTCCCAGACGCGCCAATTGTTTGGCAAACTCGGGATCGTTTTTCGTCTCTTCTTTGTGGAAACGCAGGTTTTCCAACAGCAGCACATCGCCGTCGTTCATTTCCGAAACTGCTTTTTCCACTTCTTTGCCGATGCAATCGCGCGCATATTTTACATCTTTGCCCAGCAGTCGGGATAATTCATCAGCCACCGGAGCCATGCGCATATTTTCGATTACTTTTCCCCCGGGGCGGCCCAAATGGGACATCAGAATTGCTTTGCCCCCGGATTCGACAATTTTTCCGATTGTCGGCAGTGCCGCTTTAATTCTTGTATTATCAGTTATTTGCAGATTTTCATTTAAGGGCACGTTAAAATCAACTCTCACTAAAACTCGTTTCCCCTGCAAATTCAGATCATCAATTGTCAGCTTCGTCATAATTTTCTCCTTAAGTCTATCTCATCGAATTTTCTAATTTCTCATCAGCAATCGCTTCGCTTTTGTCGTTTGCACGCACACAAACAAAATTTTTGACATTTGAAGCTATTCGTACTTTTCAGGCTAAATTAAATGATGTTCTTTGGCAAAATGCGTCAATTCATCACGGAAATCCGGGTGCGCAATTTTGATGAGCGCCTCTGCGCGCCGCCGCAGACTTTTTCCGTGCAAGTAGGCGACGCCGTATTCAGTGACCACATAATGCACATCGCCGCGAGAAGTGACCACGCCGGCGCCTTCTTTCAAATGAGGAACGATTTTGCTCACTTTCCCGTTTCTTGTCGTGGACGGCAACGCGATGATCGGTTTACCGCCTTGAGAACGCGCCGCGCCGCGAATAAAATCGACCTGTCCGCCAAAACCTGAGTAAATTCTGTAGCCGATGGAGTCAGAACAAACTTGCCCGGTCAAATCTACTTCAATCGCTGAGTTGATCGCGACCATGTCATTGTTCTGGCCGATAATGAACGGATCGTTGGTATATTCCACCGGATGCATTTCAAAAAGCGGATTGTTGTGAGTAAATTCGTACAATTTTTTTGTGCCGAGCAGAAATGTCGCAACAACCTTGCCAGTGTGGAGTTTCTTTTTTGCTCCGGTAATCATGCCTTTTTCAATCGCTTCCATGACGCCGTCAGAGACCATCTCCGTGTGAATTCCCAGGTCTTTTTTGTTGTCCATCGCACGCAACGCCGCGTCGGGGATGCCGCCGATTCCCAACTGTAAAGTTGAGCCGTCTTCCACGAGGTCCGCAATATATTCGCCGATCTTCTTTTCCACTTCACTTGGGGCATTAATCTGCAACTCGGGCAAATCAGATGAGTGTTCGACGATTTTATCGGCGCGGGAAATATGAATGAAACAATCGCCCAGCGTACGCGGCATTTTGTCATTTACCTGAACTATCAGTTTTTTCGCGCGCTCCGCCGCCGCTTTTGTCGCCAGATCTTCTACACCGAAAGATAAAAATCCGTGTTCGTCAGGCGGCGATGTCTGAATAATTGCCATATCCAGCGGCAACGTGCCGCTGTTGGGATCAAACAGTGAAGGGATCTGGTACAGAAAAATCGGAAAATAATCGGCTTTTCCTTCATTGACAGCTTTTCTATCGGCAGGACCGACGAACAGCGATTTGTGGCGAAAATGGCCTTCCATCCCCGGAGCGGACAGGGGATCATTGCCCAGAAGAAGTACATGCACTGCATCGACATCTACTAATTCGTCTTTTCTTTTGGCTAATGCCTCTACTAACGGAAATGGGGTTGCGGCATTGCCGGAAATATAAATACGCGAACCGCTCTCTATGATTGAAACTGCTTCTTCGGGGGAACATAGCTTGTTTCTGTATGACTCTATTATTTTCATGGTTGTCTCACTTTCCTCAATTATTATTTACATTCAAATTTCTCATAAGGCAGATCAAAAATGTTAGCTAATCCTCGATTGACGCATTTGCCGTTAAAGATATAGGTCCCTGTTTGCAGGGCATTGTTCTGGCGGCAGGTTTCAACCACGCCGATGCGGGCGATCGATTGGACAATTGGCAAAACAATATTATTCATCGCGCGCGAGGAAGTCCTTGCCGTAGCCGACGGAATATTAGGAACGCAATAGTGCAAAATATCATGTTTAACAAATACAGGATCGGAATGCGTCGTGGGCCGACTTGTTTCAACACAGCCGCCTTGATCGATGGAAGCGTCAATGATCAGCGCTCGTTTTTTCATTTCTTTCAATAATTCTTCAGTAATCACAATCGGAGTTCTTTTATTCGCTTGGTAAATCGCGCCAACGAACACATCGGCAAATTTAAGCGCGCGTTCTAGTGAGTAATGGTTAGCGACCGAGGTGATGATGTTTCCGCGTAAATGTTCTTCAATGTAACGCAGTCGAATCAAATCATCGTCGAGGACAATCACCTGCGCGCCGAGAGCCAGAAAATATTTCGCCGCATTGAAGCCCAATGTCCCCGCGCCAAGGATGACGGCTGTTGCGGGCGGAATGCCGGGAAAGCCTCCGATGGCAATGCCGCGGCCTCCGTTGTTGGATTGCAAAAATCGTCCGGCGATTTGCGGCAGCATGTTACCGGCAATTTCGCTCATCGCAACCAAAAGTGGGCGATATTTCGGACCGAATTCAATGAGTTCAGTACCGACAGCGCTGACATTTTTTTCAATTAAATTTTCCAAAGCTTCCTTGCTTTGAAACCGCAATTGGAGAAAAGAAAAAATCATCTGATCGCTACCAAGCAATTTCGTTTCTTCTACAGTCAGGGGCATCACTTTGACAATCAAATCGCTTCGTTTATAAATCTCTTCGGGAGAAAAAACAATTTGTCCGCCCATTTTTTGAAAATTCTCGTCCGAAAATCTACTTACTTCACCAGCCCCATGCTCGATAAAAACATTGTGTCCTTCTTTCACCAGCGAATAAACACCCTGACTGGTCAAAGAAATTCGATGCTCTTCAGCCAGTATCTCTTTGGGGATACCAATATTCATTTGAACCTCCATCAGGTTAAAATTTTTATGTAAAATTGTCTCGCTATAAGATAGGGTTTTTATTAAAAAATGCAAGGAAAATTTTATTGAATTCCTTCCCTAATCCAATGAAAAATGATTAAAAATAACATGGTATAATTTTTGTTGCATATTGCCATTGTTCAATGAGGAAAATGTGAAATTGTTTTTTTTGTTTCATTGAGATATGATGTATTGATTTTAAAAAAGTTAGCTTTTGTAAATTGTGATTTTTTTATTATTTTCAAAATGGCAGGTTTGGGTCAAAGAAAAAATTGTAATTCAATTGACTAAAAATCAATCAGATGGTAAATTTATGTCCATTTTGAAGTGAAAAAATATAGCTTTAGGCTTGACTTTTTTATCGGAAAATTGCTATCTTCAAGCAGTCGAAATTGTTGCAAAAATTGTGAGTTTTAAAAAGGACAGAACCATTATTCATCGCTACGGGAGAAAATAGTGAGCGACGTTAAAAAGCAATCAGCGCCAGAAACGCACGAGCAAGATATTCTGCATTTAGCTACTGGTTCATCGAGTTCGGGTAGCACGAGTATTAGTTTTTATATTGAGAAATTCCCCCGTGAATTTAAAAAAGGCTTCTTTCATAATGTTGATAGAGTATTTGCTGCTATTCTGCTGCTTTCTTTCATTTTGAACGTCTCAACAATTCTGTTGTTGGAGAAATTCACTTCAACGGAAGTCAATGAGAAAACAATTTCCAAAATTCAGAAACAATATGCTCAACTTTTGTTGAACAATAAATCTGCCGCAGTCGGCGCCATGAATTCGAGTGCGGTTTCTTCAAATTATGAGAAAGATGTTCAAGCCATTTCAGACCTTTCCGCGTATATGAATGTTTTTCCCGCTGGCGTCACGGATTATCTCAACAAATTCTCACCAGAAAATTTGCCATTCGCCGAGTCGTCGGCGGCAACCAATGCCCCCGGTTTATCTCGCGAGCAGATGGTTGACATGCGACAATCCTCAGCCGATCGTCGGAACCTGGCGCGCAGCAAAATCATCCGAAACGTGGAGAAAGTTGGTCTGCTGGGACTAATTTCGTCCACAAGTCGCGCTGTGGATCAGGAATATGTTCAGGATCTGCTTGAGTATGCCAATAAGAATTCTGATGAATTGCAAACAGTGCTTTCCAAATTGGATCGCATCAAAAAACCTTATTACGGTAATGGAATTTATCAACAGAAGTTAGCCCTGCGCTCAGCGGGAACTAATTACAAAGCAGCTCTCAAAGGGAAGCGAAAAGGCGCAGACGCTGAAGTTGACGCTTTGATTCGCAATATGGCGCCGTTGCAAAAAGCAAAAGCGGAAGTTGTGGCTCGTAATATCCGTTACGAAAAAGTGCCCTCGAGTTCCATGGCAAGCGTGAATAGCTTGAGCAACGCGAAACTCAGGCGCGATGCAAAATCGGTTGTGGCGACAATTCGATCTCATTTGCGCTCGCTTCAGGATTGCTACAAAAGAGAGCTCAGGCAAACGCCTTCTTTGCGCGGTAAGGTTTTAGCGCGCTTTACGGTCGACCCGCGGGGCGCAGTTGTCGCTGCAGAACTCATTTCCTCGTCTTTTAATAATTCGCGCCTGGAAAATTGTCTGCTGGCGAAAATTCGTCGTTGGAGAAATTTCCCCCCCTGCGATCCCTCAGTGGGCAATCAGACATTTCGCCAGACGTTCAAGTTTGGCATGTAAAAGCAAGAAAATGAAAAACAGCTTTTCTCATTTTTTTCGCAGCGTCTTTGTTGCCAATGCACTGTTTTTGTAACCAGCGACTGCTTTTTCTCTCCTTAAGAAAAATGAATTTGAAAAAATCCCCGATGAAAAAATTATTTCTTGCATTAATCGGAAAAATTTGAGATATTGCAGATTCATAATGCAGTGCAGCAAGCTACAAAAAAATCACCGCAGAGTCGCAAAGTTCTCGAAGTTCTCGAAGAGCGAGAGACCAAAAATTATCAATTGCGTTTTCTGTTTTTAAAAAAAGTGATCAAAAAATTATTCAATACCCCTAAATTAAATTATTTATTTTCTTTGCGGTGTTAAATTCTTTTACATCAAAAGCAAAGAAATGATTTGTAATACTATGAGTTTCAATTCGATTTTTATATCTGGCAATGGAAAATTGAAAGGAGAAACAGATGAGCTTGTTTGCCGGATTGGACTGTTCGACGCAGAGTTTCAAAATTGTCATTATCAACACCGAAAAAAATGAAGTTGTCTATACGGATCTGGCGAATTATGATCGCGATTTACCGCAGTACGGCACGGAAAACGGCGTGATCAAAAATTTGGGCGAAACCGTTTCCGAATCTGACCCGCTGATGTGGATTGAGGCGTTGAATATGATTTTTGAACGGCTGGCGAAATCAAATGTGCCTATTTCTCAAATTAAGGCGATTTCCGTTTCCGGGCAGCAGCACGGATTAGTTTGCCTTGACGAAGAAGGAAATCTGTCCCGCGAGAGAAGCAAGTTGTGGAATGATTTTTCGACTCAGGAAGAATGCGATTTGCTCACTGAAGCTGTGGGAGGAATTTCCAACATGATCGCGGAAGTCGGTAATTCCCAGCGAACAGGCTACACCGCGGCTAAAATTTTTCATCTGGTTCGTCACGAGCCCGAGAATTACGCGAAAACTGCCACGCTGTTTCTGGTGCACAATTTTATTAATTGGTATCTGACCGGCGGAAAAAATAACGGCGCGCGCGTCATGGAGCCCGGCGATACTTCCGGCACAGCGCTCTGGCATCCGGCAAAACAGCGCTGGTCAAAAAAAGTAATGGCGGCTATCGCGCCGGATGTCGAAGAGAAACTGCCTGAAGTGAAGCCTGCCGACGAGTTCATTGGAAAAATTTCACCACAGCTCGCGGAAAAATTTGGCTTTTCCACTGACTGTCTGGTGGACGCCGGAAGCGGCGACAACATGTACGGCGCCGTGGGCAGCGGCAACGTGGCTCCGGGAATTGTGACCATTAGTCTGGGAACCAGCGGCACTGCTTACACATTTCTGGAAAAACCTTACGTCGATCCGGACGGAGACATCGGCGCTTTTTGCGACAGCACGGGCAATTATTTGCCTTTGCTCTGCGTTTCAAATCTGGCGAACGGCTACAACGCGATTTTGAAACAATACCATCTCGACCACGCTGATTTCAATGAAATTGTCAAACAAACACCTGTTGGCAATGAAGGCAAAATGTTGATTCCCTGGTTTGGCGGCGAGCGAACGCCGGATGTGCCATTAGCGGCGCCAATTTATTTCGGTTTTCGGCTCGAAGATTTCACCGTCAAATATTTGAGCAGAGCGATTGTCGAAGGCCATATTTTGAATTTGTACGACGGCTTTCGACGTTTGCCGGTGAAACCGCGCGAAATTCGCTTGACGGGCGGATTGTCGCAATCTGAAGTTTGGCGCCAGACTATCGCCGATATTTTCGAAGCGGAGACTGTTCCTGTGGAGGGAGAAGGCGCCGCTCTGGGCGCGGCGTTACATGCAGCGTGGGTTTATCGAAAAACTTTTGCGGATTCGATTCCTTTGTCGGAAGTTGTCCGGCCATTTGTCAAATTGCGGGAAGACAGGCGTTGTCTGCCCACTGAGGCAAACATGAAAAGATACAGAATTTTAAAAAAAATGTTCACCGCTTTGAGCTGTTCAGTGCGTAGTTTGACAGCGACGGATGATATTTTTGCACTGAAGAATCAACTGCTAAAATTCGATTAAGGAAACGTAGAAAAAAATGATTCAATAATGCGGAAAATATTCTGTCAAAATGGGAGCGAAGAAATGAGTTTGTATGTTGGGCTTGATTTGGGAGGCACGAATCTAAAGTATGCGCTGGGAGATGAAACCGGGAATCTGCTCGTTGATAAGTTTCGTCCGTCCCATGCCGATGTATCAAGAGAGTCTGTTTTTGATACGATGGCCGCGGCGGTGGAAGAAATGATCGTCGCGGCAGAAAAAATTGGAGAAAAGATCAGTGGGATCGGTGTGGGCAGTCCGGGAAGCATTGATTTTGAAGAAGGGCGGCTTATCGGCGGCACACCCAATATTGTGAATTGGGCGGACGCTCCCATCAAAGCCACGCTGGAAAAAAGATTTTCCTTGCCGGTTGTCGCTGATAATGATGCGAATATTATGGCGCTCGCCGAGGCGCGGCTTGGCGCGGCAAAAGGCTTTCAAAATATTCTCTGTCTCACGTTGGGAACCGGAATCGGCGGCGGGATATTATTTGGCGGAAAAATGTGGCGCGGCTCGCATTTTTCCGGCGCAGAAGTCGGACACTTTATTATCAATTATGGCGGCCGGTTGTGCAACTGCGGAAATCACGGCTGTTTTGAGCAATACGCTTCGGCGACGGGACTGGTGAAAAATTTTAAAAAGGTCCTGGAGATGCACCGAGAGGAACAAAATTTTCCTGAAATAAATCCGAGAATGATTTTCAAATTGGGACTGGAAAATCATCCGTTGGCGTTAGAAGCAATTTACCAGACAATAGATTATTTAGCGGCGGGAATCGCCAGCATTGCCAATGTGATCGATCCGGAAATTGTCGTCATCGGCGGAGGAATTTCCGAAACGGAATTCGATCTGATTGGGTTAACGCAAAAGAAAATCAAAGAATTTTCTGTAAAGGCGATCACCGCAAAGCTCATCATTAAACGCGCTGAAATGGGGAACAAAGCGGGCACTGTTGGCGCGATTTTGTTAGCCGCGGAAAATTGCTGATTTTTTTTGAAATAAAAAAAGGCGCACTATTTTGATAGGGCGCCTTTCTCTGATTTAGATTTTGTTAAAATGGCATTGGACTTTCTTGCTTGGTATAGCCGGCGGGCAGTTCAAATTCTTTGTCGGAAATTCTTTGCGGCACAATTTTTTTTATGGTTGTCTCACTCACTGATTTGCCGATGCCCAAATTCATGTCAACTTTGGTGTAAATCGGGAACCCTTGTAATTCCTTTGAATTGGGAATTTTACCTTTGATGAGGCCTGTTTTCTCATACATTTTCAGGAAGTCATTGCCAAAGCTGTACTTATTTGTGAGCCACATTTCCATCATCGGCTCATTGTTAAGTGAGAGTATCACTTGTTTGCAGTTGTAGCCGCTAATCGTCTTTTTCTTCCCGGTTACTTTGAAGGAAACAGTAGGCATCGTCTGTTCGCCAAACATGGCATTGAATTTATCGCCCATCATTTTTTTCATCTGTTCTTTCTCTTCAGCGCTGAGCTGATTCATTTTTTGAGCCATTTCACCGCGGAGGGCTTTCATATTTCTTTGCACATCCTCAAAACGGATTTCGATGTACGTTTTTTCTTTCGGATTGAGCGTCCACGATAAGCCTTTATCCAACCGTATGATTGAAATCGTATTGTCCGTTAGATTGACCTGTTTCATTTTTCCGGCTTTGTAATAAATTTTCTCATGCTCGATTTTTGTTTTTGTGCCGGTGAACTTTGTCGAAGTTTTGGTGATCGTTTCGTTTTCCCAATACCCTTCGAATTTTTTCTGGGCGAATAAATTGCTGGTTGCGAATGCCGACGCGATCAGGGCAAGAATAACTGTTGCGATAACGACGATTTTTTGCTTCTTCATCATTTTGCTCCTTAAAAATAGTAAGTAAAAAAGTGATTTGGAATGTTCGGAATTATCCCGAAAATGAATTTGTAATTTAATAGTTTGGATTCTTGAACGGGAAAAAAGATTCCTTGTCGTTTCGCCCATTAAAATATTTGCTCAAACTATTCGATTCAGCGCCCGGGCAAGAAGCGCCGTCAACCAGGATGATTCGCGCTTATTGTGCGCAAAGTCAAACTGACGCCACGCGGGAATGCGTTTGTCAGAAATTAGCAGCCCCGCCGGACTCAAATGGTGAGAAATCTTTTCAACCAAATGAATGAGCAAGGGCGCCCGTTCAACTTTTGCCACCAAAGAAAGCGTGTCGATGACGTTCAAAATATCCAGTCCGGAAAAGGGGGGCGGATAACGCAATTTTTCAAAATGCGCTTTTTCCGAGCCTGCCCAGGGACAATCGAACTTGATATTTTCCAGTGATTTTTTCGCAAAGTGAGTAGCTTTTTTAATTTGCAGACGAGAATGTTCCGGAAAATGGCTGAGTGCCCTGAGCGCGAAAAGAGTCGCCGCAGGACAACCGGAATGATACTCGTTTTTTTCGCCGGGGAACCTATTGCTGTCGCAATGCCAGCTTCCGTCGGGGCGTTGCGTGGAAAACAAATAACGAACTCCGGCAGTTACGGTCCGGGAATTTTTCTCGCCCAACCCGATGAGGCAATCGGTGAGATGCGCCGTCATGCAGACAAGTTCGATGGATTGGCGTTTTTGTTTGTTGTAATTTAAAATGAATTGTCCGCTTTCCGTCTGATTGAGTTTGAGTCGGTGAATCAGCTTTTCGATACCGAGTTCCTTTGCCGATAATTGTAAATCGGAAAAAAAGCGAAGAATCCAATAGAAAGTATTTGCCTGGCGGAAATCCGCCGGAGAGTTGTCCAGCGAAGGGATGCCTGTGATCTCGTCCTGCAGTCGGGCTTTGAGCAAAAGAATATTTTCGTGCTCCAGCGTTTGTTTTTTTATCTTTTCGAAAAGATCTCTTTCCTGCGACAGCAGAATGAGCTTTGCCCACGGATCAGCTTTTTTGAAAACTGCGTCCCGCAAAATTTGTTCAAATGCGCGAATGTCCAAAATAATAGTTCCGTAATGTTATTTGATAAAAAAGTAATCATTGAACGAATGGGAAACTGATGCGTTCCGCAAAAAAAGCCGCATAGTTTAGAGAAATGCGGCTTTTTTTTAGGGAGCAGAAGTTTGCATTAACGCAGCAACAACATCTTTTTCGTTGCGACAAACTTGCCCGCGCGCAGTTGACACAAATAAACTCCGCTGGCGACTGCATTGCCTTTTTCATCTACTCCATTCCATTTCACGCGGTGCGTTCCTGTGGATTGCTGCCCGCTGAACAAAGTTCTGATTTTTTGTCCCTGCAGATTGAAAACCGTCAGTTCGATATTGGATCTTTGAGGAATTTGATAGGTGATTTCGGTTTCAGGGTTGAAGGGATGGGGTAGTTCTGGAGCAGGGCAAAATTTTGAGGAACTTCTACAGTGAATTTCTTATTTGCTGGCTTGTTTCTCGGCAAGCCAAAATCAGATGGCTGATAATTTCGCAAAATAATCGCTATCTGTTTGGTGAGGGATCATCAAGGATAACTTTGTCGAAATTGTGCAAAAGTTTCTTTGGCGCCAGCCACATCATTTTGTTAAAATAAGTTTTTTAGTTCGAGACAATGAACCAGAGATCAATTTGTAAAAATAAATTCCGCTGGTTACCATGTTTCCATATTTATCCTTTCCATCCCAAACTGCCTGGTATTCTCCAGCAGATTGGATGTTATTAACTAATGTTCTCACCTCCTTTCCAATCAAATTATATATTTTTAAAGTAGTATGAATAGATGTTTTGTTGGATAATTGATAATGAATTACAGTAGCTAAATTAAACGGATTAGGATAGTTTTGATAAAGATAGATTTGCCCGGGAACAGATATTTGTCGTTTTTCATCAATAGACAATCGAACATCAGCAATACAAAGGTTTAATTCTTTATTATCATAAATGTTATTCCAATGGAGGCCTTCCTCTAACTGCGGCAATGAATCGATTGGTTCTGTTAACCAGGGGGAGTAATGTACATAATAATACATATAGGGTCCTTCAAGCTCTCGAATTCCTGTCTGAATTTCCGATTCTACGGTCGTGCCCCACCAATTATTACTGGCATCCAACGTATCAACTGTTAAATATTCTAATCCGTCCAACATATAATATAATCCTAGCCCGTTTCCAGTAATTGTGTTACCATTTATGGTAGGATGTTGTATCAGAGGATAACGGAAAAGGCATAATATGCCTCTACTCAAACAATTAATAATTTTGTTATTCGTAATGATTGGAAAAGATTCTAAACAACCGATACCTCCTCCTTTAGAATATTTTATAGTAAAACCATCTATTTTCCCATTGGTTATTGAGTCACAATAAATAACAAAATTATCAGGCCAACCATAGTAAATATTTCCACCATCAATGATACACTTATCTGCTCCAGCACCTTGCAATACCACATTCTCCTTCATCCGAATCCCGTGCTCGTAATAAGTTCCTGGCATCA
>JAADFU010000035.1 GCA_013152715.1 Calditrichota bacterium | reverse complement strand
TGATCGGATTTTTGATATTGGGACTTTTTTCTCAGTCATGGAGTCAAACACCTTCAGCACTGGATATTTTGAAAAAAGTGGATGAAAATTTAACTTCCGAAAGAAAAATAATTCAATCAAAAATGATCGTCCATGGCCGCCGCGGCAGTCGAACGATTGTCGCGAAATCTTACATCGAAGGAACAGAGCGTTCTTTTACGGAATATCTTTCTCCGCCGCGAGAGAGAGGAACGAAAATGCTGAAATTGGGCGATAATTTGTGGACTTACTCCCCGGCAGCGGACCGAATCATTAGAATTTCCGGACACATGCTGCGCCAGTCAGTGATGGGCTCTGACTTGTCTTATGAAGACATGATGGAAGATCCGGTGCTGCATCGAATTTATGAGCCTATAGTGGAAAAAGAAGATACTGTGGCAAATCGAAAATGCTGGGTGCTCTTGCTCAAAGCAAAAAAGAGGGACGTGGCGTATGCAACGCGCCGCCTGTGGGTGGATCAGGAGCGATTTATCCCACTCAAGGAAGAACTTTACGCCAAAAGCGGCAAACTGCTCAAGACTGTGGAAATCAAAGAGGTGATGAAAGTCCAGGGTCAATGGCAGGCAAAAAGGATTATTTTCAAAGATGTCTTGAAGTCAGGGAAAGGCACAGAATTCATCGTTGAAAAGATTGAGTTGAATGCAAAAATTCCTGATTACATTTTTTCTAAGGCGGCGTTGAGAAGATGAATTTTGATTTCTTCTTTAAAGAAAGGAGGTCGGAAATGAAGACTACTATTTTTGGTCTGATTTTCATTTTACTAATCTCTTATTTGATTTGGTGCGATTCAGAATCTCCGAACACTCCCGAACCGACTATGGAAGAAGTTGTCATTTTATCTCATGCTCAAAAAATTGAACAGCTCATCGGAGATTTTGACAGAGAACGTCAAACGCCCACATCAAATTTGACAGGGCAGAGATATGGACTCTATTTTACAGATTTGGGCGTGCCATTCAAACACAAAGATCGGATTTATCTGCTTTTCGGAGATGCCGTGCCCGGCGCTGACGATCCGATTGCTTACACTACCGATAACACCCCTGAAAATGGCATCAATTTAAATTTTCTCCAAAATGATGTCGGCACTTACAGACCTGTTTCCATCCCGGGCATCAGTCTCAAAGATTTTGAAGTGCCGATGGAGGGAGTCAGTGTCAATGACAAAATGTATATTTACGCGACGACAGGTCACACAGCAGATGTTACCATGGGCAGATCTGTAGTAGCGGTATCTGAAGATGATGGCTACAATTTTACTCACTTGTACGATTTTTCTTCGTTGTATTTTATCAATGTTTCAATTGTAAAAACAGACGTTGCAGTCTGGCAGGGCTTTCCTGATTCTGCGGGAACCGGATTGGTTATTTTGGGTTCCGGCGAATACAGAGCCAGTGACGTCAGGCTTGCCTATCAGCCGGCAGACAGCATCGAATTGAGAACCAGTATTTATTTTTTAAAGGGCTTGAATAATGCAAATAAACCGCTTTGGAGCAAAAATGAGGCAGAGGCGGCGCCGATTTTTTATGACCCTGTAGTCGGCGAATTGTCCGTTTCCTACAACACTTTCCTGAAAAAATGGATTTTGCTTTACAACGATAATAAAGGAATAGCATTTAGATATGCGGATTATCCCTGGGGGCCCTGGTCAGAAGCAAAACTCATTTTTGACCCTTGGGAAGACAATGGCTACGGCCATTTCATTCACGTGAGCTGGCAACACGAAAATGTTGACAGCGTTCACGATCCCGGAAGAGAAAACGAATGGGGCGGCGCCTACGGACCTTATCAATTCGAAGATTTAGCTACCGGAGACAGTACCTCCACGACGATTTATTTCACGATGTCCACGTGGAATCCTTATACTGTAGTGTTGATGAAAGCAATTTTAGGGCTGAAAAAAATCCCAGATTATTGAAGTTAGCGTTTTAAAAATATTTTGATTTATTTTTTTGTTGTGTAAACTGAACAAAATTCGCAGGTTTCGAACCATCCAGTAGGCAGGAAAGAACAACGCTGGTTTTTCGCGTGAACTCAATAATTTAAAACCAACCTCATTCCCGGCATTGGCGTCATCGACATGTCGGAAATTTGTCCCAACTCAAATTTCCGATGCCCAACGTACGCGACCATGGCGGCGTTATCGGTGCAAAAAATCGCTTCCGGCATGTAAATTTGTTTGTTTTCATTAGCGGCTATTTTCTGAAATTCATCCCGCAGGAAACTATTTCGCGCCACGCCGCCAGCCAGGACGATTTTATCCATGCCAAATTTTTCCGCCGCTGAAATCGTTTTTTTCACCAGCACGTCCACCAACGCCTTTTGAAAGCTCGCCACTATGTCTGCACGATGGCGCAGTCTATCTTCCTCAGGCAAACTCTTCAAATAATAAAGTACCGCGGTTTTCAACCCGCTGAAGGAAAAATTGTAATTTTTTTCTTTGATTAACGCCCGGGGGAAAGCGACAAAATCCCCATTGCCC
This sequence comes from Calditrichota bacterium, assembly GCA_013152715.1. Classification (NCBI taxonomy): domain Bacteria; kingdom Pseudomonadati; phylum Calditrichota; species Calditrichota bacterium. The sequence continues at coordinate 19,467 of JAADFU010000035.1, read as the reverse complement.
TTTTTCGCCATTTCGTCGATGATGGGCCCGCCCGGATATCCCAACTCCATCATTTTCGCCACTTTGTCGAAGGCTTCTCCTGCGGCGTCGTCCAGAGTTTTTCCTAATAGCTGATAATCGCCAAATTCTTTGACCAAAACCAGTTGCGTGTGGCCGCCGGAAACAACGAGAGACAGAAACGGGGGAGAAACATTTTCAGTCAATTCAATGGCAAAAATATGACCTTCGATGTGATTTACGCCAATGAGCGGCGCTCCGTACGAAAATGCCAGCCCCTTGGCAAAATTAATGCCCACCAACAGCGCGCCCATGAGACCCGGACCTTGCGTCACTGCAACAGCGCCAATATCTTCGATGCGACAATTTGCCTGCGCGAATGCCTTCCGAATTACCGGCGTCAAATTTCGAATGTGTTCGCGCGATGCAAGTTCCGGCACCACGCCGCCGAACTCTTCGTGCACTGACTGAGAAGCGACGATGTTGGAGAGCAGATTTTTTCCGTCGTAGATTGCCGCCGATGTTTCATCGCAGGAAGTTTCAATACCTAAAATTTTCATTAGACTCCGATCCGGCAGGTTGATTTTTTTTCATGATGACAATTTTAAAACGCGTCGGATGTACATCTCTGTAGCGAATGCCAGGCGGCGGATCAATATAAGCCAGATGATCTTTCTCGTGCGAATGTTTGACCTTTTCGTAATCGATGTAGGCGCGAACATCAGTTTTTGTCACATTTAAAAGCTGATCCGAGCCCCCCTCGAGCACCAGCGACAAAGTCGAAGGAATGACAATGATCGTATCTCCCGGCGGAACGTTAATGACGCCCACGGGAATTTCCGCAAGCGGCTTCTCCATCAATTTTTGAACATCCGCAATGAGTTTAACTTCCGTCGGGGAAATCGTCACATACTGTCCCTGCGGCGTGAGTAATTTGACTCTTTTCTCCAAATCATGCTTGATTTTGCGGAACTTTTTCTTTTCCGTAAAGATTGAATGAATATTCTGAATTGCCAACACAGGACCACGAATGACTGCGGAGTCCGGCATCAGTTTTACTTTTTCGACAACAGCGTAACCAGGCAAAGTTTCAATCTCGCACTGCGAAATCACCGGAACCGGTTTTTGTGTCAGGCGGTCTAATTTAACGACAATTTTATGCGGATCGACAATATTCAACACCTCGATATTAGACTCGCGTAACATGCGAATACTATTCTTGTCGAGGATGATCTGAGCCGAATCCACCACATTGCCCAAATCGAGATTGTATTCCATGTCGTTGCGCAACCAAAAAGAGAGCAGAGTGCGACCTTTGCCCCAGAGATTCACAGAAATTTGTTCGGGAATACGATTTTGAACGACGCGGTTGTCTCCGAGATTACTGATTCGTAGCGGAATATGGAAGGTATACTTATAATTGTCTTCTGTTTTGACGAAAAACCACACTAACACGGAAAGCAAAAAGACAACTAGTTTATATTTAAAATTAAAAAATATCTTTTCTTTGATTCCCATCATTCTCTCACAAAATTGAAAAAGGGTATCAGGAAGGTCTTTCCCGTTACCCTCTTTATGCTCAAATATCTATGGCAAAATCGAGCAAAATTATTTGTTGGATTGCCCAATCAGTCTGCCCATGCTCACTTCGCCATTGTCAATGCGAATATTAAATCCGCATTCCGGATTTGTGCATACCCACGCCTTGTACATTATCGAGGAACCTTCGCGACCATAATCTGACAATGGAACCAATACTCCGGTAGAACATTTGAGACATTCGGGATACCTTCCTTCCATGGATACTCCTCCCCTCACGGTTTGTGCCTTAACATTACCAATCTGATTAATTTGACCAATTTTTAGGCTGCGGAAAATGCGCTAACTTTTGGTTTTTTCTATCCCCTCACAAGATGCGCCGATTTTTAGCAAACTATTGAAAAAATTTAACATTATTTTACATTAAAGTCAATGCTTTTTTTAAATTTTAATCATTTTTTGATAAAAAAAGACTGAGAAAACTCAGTCTTTTTTATATTTTCATTTCACTGCACATTTGCGTGGGAGGGTCCATTATTAGAGTTAATCATTGGCTCACTTGGAAAATTCAAACGATACTTTTCAATTGAAAATTCGCCGTAATGACGATTGGCGCGAAAAGAGACCTATTCTTTAACCACCCACAATTTTATTTTTATTTCCACTTCGGGGTGAAGTTTTATCGGCACATCGTAGATCCCCAGTGCTTTTATAGGTTCTTCGAGCTTGATTTTCTTGCGATCAACTTCGTAGCCTTTTTCTTTCAGCAAATCCGAAATCTGCTGCGTAGTCACGGAACCGAAAACTTTGTCTTCTTCGCCGACCGTAACCGTCGCTGTGCACGAAACTTTTTCCAATTCTTCCGCTAATTGTTGGGCTGCTTTTTTGCTTCGCGTTACTTTCAACTCTTCCATTTTTTTCTCTGATGCCAATTGTTTCACGGCGGCAGAGTCCGCTTTCAAGGCAATGCCCTGAGGAATCAAGAAATTTCTTGCATAACCGCTTTTTACGGTCACCACATCCCCGGCCTTGCCGAGGTCTTCAAAATCTTTGCGTAAAATTATTTTCATTCTGCTTGCCCTCGTGCGTTAAAAGTTTACTATCTTGTGATTTCAGAAACAAACGGAATCAACGCCAGATGTCGCGCTCGCTTAATTGCTTTTACAAGCTGACGTTGATGTTTGGCGCATGTTCCCGAGGTTCGCCGGGGAATAATTTTTCCCTGTTCCGTGGTAAACCGCACAAGGCGCTTGACCTCTTTAAAATCCACATATTTTATGTCTTCCTCGCAAAAGCGACAGACTCTCTTTTTCTTCATCATGGTTATTTTTGCCCTCACTTTTTATTATTTAATGCGAATGACCAGTTAAAATTGAACATAAGTCGCTAATTTATTGTTTTTAAAAGGCTGACGCCTTAACTCCACTCCAATTTATCCACTCCAATTTAGGAATTAAGCCGTAAGGCTTTTATTATTTTCATTGCTATTTTACTTAAAATTTTCCAACTGGTCATTCATATTATTTAGTTCATGTTACTTTTAAAAAATATCACAACTCCAAATCCTGGTAGCCAAAGTCAAAATCGGTTTCTTCGTTTGTATCGTCCGCATTGTCGGCAGTAGCCTGTTCGGAATTCTCGGAAGAATCGACCTTTAAGTCTTCATTTTCAAACTGACTGTTGTTACTATCGTCAGCGACAAGCTCTACTTCTTCCGACTCCGCAACATCAACATAATCGGTATCAATACTATCGGGCAGCGCTCTTTTGTTCAAAAATTGAATTCTTCGCGCCTTAATTTCGATGACATTGTGGCTCGTTCCATCCGGATTTTTCCAGCTTCTGCTTTGCAATTCGCCATCGACGATCACGGCGCTGCCCTTATTAATGTTTTCGTAGCAGCTTTCTGCCAATTTGTACCACGCTACCACGCCAATGTAGCAAACATTCTCACGCCAATTGCCATTATTGTCCTTAAATTTTCGGTTTGAGGCAATGAAAAAATTTGCCACAGGGGTTCCATTTTTCGTTTTACGAAAAGAAGGATCACACGTCAAGTTGCCAGCAATAATTACATTGTTTATATCTGGCATTTTTAAAATAGCCATTTCCGACGTCCTCTTTCAAATCATTCACACATCGTCATGTTTGCAAAGAACTATTTACGCTGAAGCACGTATTTAATCCTCGCTTTTGGCTGACTCCTCTACCGGCTCGGCCGCAGGCGCGGTTTCTTCGCTTGCCGCTTCTAACTCTGGCTCTGGCTTTATTTCTGGTTCCTTTTCCGAATCTGTTGCCGAGTCTTTATTGTCGGCTTTTGTTCCAACTGGCTGTGCTTTTGCATAATCGTTTTGCGTCATTTTTTGCCGCTCTTTGTGCTCCTGAGCTCTCTTGTTCAAATGCACGGTCAAATAGCGCAAAATATTTTCATCGAGACCGTACTCCCTTTCCAATACCTGGATTGCATTTCCCGGTCCCTGGAAAATAAATTCAACGTAATAGCCGTACTGCCGTTTTTTGATTTCATAAGCTAACCGCTTTTTTCCCCAGCGATCAATTTCAACAATTTGTCCGCCATTATTATTAATAATTCGCTCGACTTTCTCGATAATGGCTTCGATCTCCTCACTTTTCAACAGCGAGTCGATCACGATTACTGATTCGTACGCTTTCAAACTACTGTTACCTCCTATTTTACCAGTTACTTTGAGTTTCCGCAAAAAAATCAAATTTTCAAAACTAACAGCCATGTCCGCTAAAGCAGACATCTCCTGAGTGAATCGTAGCGAGGCGCCTGCACGCCAGGACTCATCCCTGACATTTCAAGAGCGACACTCACTGACAAATAATGATTATTATATTTTGCAGAATCTTTACTAATTACCTGAATAATGGCGCCAACACCAAAGAAATGACGCTCATTAATTTAATTAAAATATTTATCGACGGGCCCACTGTATCTTTCAACGGATCGCCCACAGTATCTCCAATAACCGCCGCCTTGTGCGTTTCAGAACCTTTTCCGCCGAAATTGCCTTCTTCAATATATTTTTTCGCATTGTCCATCGCCCCGCCGGAATTTGCCATTTGAATGCCTAACATCAAACCACTCACCAGGGAGCCGACCAGCATTCCCGCCAATGTCTCTTTTCCAATGAACAATCCGACTAAAACTGGCGCCAAAATTGCAATGGAGCCCGGAATGAGCATGCCCTGGATTGCGCCTTTTGTACTGATGTCTACACAACGCGCGGAGTCCGGCATGGCTTTTCCTTCCATTAAACCGGGGATTTCTTTGAACTGCCGTCTCACTTCCTCTATCATTTTGAAAGCGGATTTACTCACTGCCTTAAACAACAATGAGGAAAAGAAAAAGGGTAACATGCCGCCAATCAACAAACCGATGAGCACTTTTGGATCTTTGATATCAGCGACGCTTATGTCGGCGGATTTCATGTAAGCGACTAACAATCCCATCGCCGCAAAAGCCGCCGATCCGATGGCAAATCCTTTTCCGATAGCGGCGGTTGTGTTTCCCACGGCATCCAAATTATCGGTTATTTCACGAACTGACGGATCCAATTCAGCCATTTCAGCGATTCCGCCGGCGTTATCTGCTATCGGCCCGTAGGAATCGACGGCTACGATCACGCCGGTAGTCGCCAACATGCCAAACGCCGCCAACGCAATGCCATAAATTCCGGCGAAATGATCTGCCAATAAAACAGCGCCGCTCAACACAAGCACAGGCACAACAGTAGAAAGCATTCCTACCGACATTCCGCCAGTTACAGTCAACGCTGGTCCGCTTTGTGATTCTTCTGCTAAAGTTCGCACCGGCTTATAGTTTTTTGAAGTAAAATATTCGCTGGTAAAGCCAACAATGATGCCGGAAACGATACCCGCGATCGTCGCATAAAAAGGTCCCATGAGGCCGAACGATTCGAAACTTGTACCTTGATATTTCACAATCAGATAAGTCGCAATCGCCGTCAGAATAGCGCTGATGTACGTGCCTCCCATCAAAGCGGATTGGGGATCTTTTTTTCCTCGAATGCGCACATAAAACACGCCGATGATAGAGGAAACAATTCCGGCGCTGGCGATGGAAAGAGGCAACGTTTTCAACTGTGGCGCGGCTATTCCTAAAGTGGACGCTATCGCCATCGAAGCAATAATCGACTCCACGTAAGATTCCAACAAATCAGCGCCCAAACCTGCCACATCTCCCACGTTGTCGCCAACGTTATCCGCGATGACCGCCGGATTTCTGGGGTCGTCTTCCGGAATTCCGGCTTCCACTTTGCCGACCAAATCTGCGCCCATGTCGGCGCCTTTGGTGAAAATTCCGCCGCCGCTTCTGGCAAACAACGCTACTAAACTCGCGCCCATGGCATAGCCATTAATAATAACCGGTTCGCCATGAAAAATGATGTAAAAAATGCTCAAACCGAACAATGCAAGGCCGACAACGCTCATTCCCATTACGGCGCCGCCGCTAATGGCAATGCTGAGCGCTCCCTTGACGCCTCCGGTTATCGCGCCCTGAGTTGTGCGCGCATTCGCCTTGGTCGCGATACTCATGCCAATGTATCCCGCCAGAGCTGATACAAAAGCGCCGCCGATAAATGCAACCGATGTTCGCCAACTCAATTCGACCTGGGTAAGATACGGGGCGACTGCGATTAAAATCGCAATAACCGCCACGAACATTGAGACATAAATATATTCCCGTCTCAAAAAGGCTCGCGCCCCTTGCTGGATTAAATGAGATATCTCCGCCATTTTCTGGCTTCCGACATCTTTTCGAAGCACATCAATGCTCAAATAAGCGACAAAACCAAGAGCCAGCAGGCTCGTGATGAGAGAAACGGCTACGCTGTTCAATATCCTTCTCCTTCTTGATTTCGTGATTATTTCAACGCCAGAGATGCGAATAAGTTCAAACTTACTCCCAAACCTCGCTCGCTAATTAAACGCATTCATCGCGCTGAAAATGCCGTTTCTAACCATATAAAATACAGCATCTGCAGCATGATCGAGAATCGCATTTAAGCTTTTTCGCTCTTCTTTTCTAAATGGGGACAGTACATACTCCACAACGTCATCTGGATCCGCTTCCGGTCCGATTCCGATTCTGAGGCGAGGAAATTGATCCGACTGAAGATAGTTAATTATTGATTTCAGACCATTATGCCCGCCGGAACTACCTTTTGCGCGAAAACGCATTTTTCCAAAGGGCAAAGCTAAATCGTCAACAATCACCAATAAATTTGAAAGAACAATTTGATTCGCATTTATGCCATAAGCAACAGCAATGCCGCTGCGATTCATGTACGTCAGCGGCTTCATCAGAATCATCTCTTTTTCTTCAAGTTGAAATCTGGCAACCTCAAAAAACTCGTGTTTTCTAAAATTCAAATTATATTGACGGGCAATATGATCGACAACCATAAAGCCCAGATTGTGCCTTGTCTCGCGATAATTAACGCCGGGATTGCCAAGCCCCGCAATCAAAAAACGTCCTTCTGACATATCACCGAATAATTATTCTTGTTCTTCGGTTTTCTCCTCTTCCTCGCCCTCAGCAACTTCTTCCTCTGCTTCTTCCTCTGCTTCTGGTTCCTTGGAAACAGACGGCGCCATGACGGTCGCCAATGGCTGATCCGGGTCGTTCACAATTGCTGCATTTTCAAGCTGAATATCCGCCACAGAAATCGAATCGCCGATATTCAAATCTGTAACGTCAATTTCCACATGGTCGGGAATATCGAGCGGCAAACACGACACTTCTATTTCATGGCTGTACTGATGCAAAATACCGCCTTGTTCTTTCACGCCAATAGCATCTCCAACGACTTGAATGGGAACGGTTACAGTCACTTTTTCTTTGAGGCGAACGCCCATGATATCCACATGATAAAATTTGTTCGTGACGGGGTCTGATTGCACTTCCTTGATGATTGCTTTCCTTTTTCGCCTGTCGTCAATTTTAATATCAACTAAACCTCCGACCTGCGAAATCACCTTGGCAAGCTCGCGATCACCCACAACTACCGGCACTGTCTTTTCGCCATGAGCGTAAAAAACGCCCGGCACCTTGCCTTCTCTTCTCAAACGTTTCGCGTTTTCCTTCCCTGTCTCACTTCTGGATTGCAGGGATAGCGTAATATCTGTTGTAGTCATTGCTAAACTCCATTTTTTGCTTTTATTAATCAAACAAAATACTTATCGATTCTTCATTGTGAATGCGTTTAATTGCATTAGCGAATAAATTGGCCACGGACAAAATAGTAAAATTGTCCAGTTTTTTCTGCTGAGGCAGAGGAATGGTATCCATCGCCACAAATTCCTTCAGATTTGCCTTCTTCAAATTTTCAATAGCTTCGCCGGAAAGAATGGGATGCGTGCATGCCGTAAAAATATTTTTGGCGCCATTTTTAACTAATTGTTGCGCTGCCTTCAGGATCGTCCCGGCAGTATCCACAATATCGTCGACGATCAAAATATTTTTATTTTCAACAGAACCGATCAAATGCATTACTTCGGCTTCGTTGGGCTTAATCCGTCGTTTGTCGATGATTGCCAGCGGCGCAGACAAACGCTTTGCATACGCGCGCGCCATTTTTACACCGCCAATATCCGGCGATAATACCACAAGATCTTTGATGCGCCGTTTGCGAAAATATTCCGCCAAAATAGGTGACGAATATAAATGATCCAACGGAATATCAAAAAATCCCTGAATCTGCGGAGCGTGCAAATCCATAGTCAAAACACGATCCGCGCCTGCTGTGCGGATGATATTTGCCACCAATTTTGCCGTAATGGCTACCCGCGGTCGGTCTTTTCTGTCCTGTCGCGCATAGCCGAAATAGGGAATGACCGCCGTAATTCGCCGCGCCGAAGATCGCCGCGCCGCGTCCATCATGATTAGCAATTCCATGAAATTGTCCGCCGGCGGGTATGTTGATTGAACTAAAAAGACATCGCACCCACGAATGTTTTCTTCGTATTTTACCGACATCTCACCGTCTTTAAATCGCGTCAACGTTGACTTTCCCACCATCAAATCCAGGTGGCTGGCAATTTTCTCCGCCAAAGTCTGGCTGGCGCTTCCGGCGAAAATTTTCAGCGAATTTCCCATCTCACTTAATCTTTAAGACAAAAATGACGAAAACCTGTCAGAAGCCTCACCCAATCCACTTAGCTGCGTCCTTTTTCTGTGCCAAAACGCTCGCACCCCTCGCTCCATTAGCCGTCAGTTTAATAAAATTGCTGTTGTTCGTTTCGTTGACAATTCTCTATTAGCAGTCCACAATAGTCAATTTAATAGCAATCGAATTGATAATTGCTAATATTCTCACCCTCATTTTTTCTTAAACTGACAGCTAGGCGCTCGCTCCCCATCTGATTTTCGTCATCCACATTTTTAATGACAACTTAAAATGAAAAGCTGGGGCGGGAGGATTCGAACCTCCGAATGCAGGGACCAAAACCCTGTGCCTTGCCTCTTGGCGACGCCCCAATGTACTTTTTTTGCATCTTCAATGATTTTCAGGCTAATCCTGGTCTGATTTTTCTTCTTCTAACTTCTCATTATATTTTTCCAGAATAGCCTTCTCAATAAACTCCCGGAATTCCTTGGTAATCGGATGCGCAATATCCCGAAACGTCCCATCTGGCATTTTCCGGCTGGGCATACTGATAAAAAAACCGTTCGCGCTTTTAATAACTTTCATGCCTCGCACAACAAACTGATCATCAAAAGTAACGTTTACAAAAGCTTTGAGTTTGTCCTCGTTTCGTAGGGTAACGGTAATTTCTGTTATGTCCATCCGTAATTTTCTCCTGTCTAATCAGCAAACTTTTTAAATGAAAATTTAAGCTGAAAACAACGCGACTTCATGCTAATAACCGTGACCGTTATTCTGTTACCCTTTGTTGAAAAATTCAACATCTAATAACAGAAAATACCCACACCCTTCTAAAAAGCTATGCTACCTTTCGCGAACAAGATTATTAACTCACATCGCCCCTCTTGTTATTGATGTTTTTTCCAAGGGTTGAATTAAAAAAGTTTGATAGCGCTGGTCCAAATTCGCCTTAGCATTTTCTGCTGCTGAAAAATCCTTGAATAATCCAAATATCGACGACCCGCTGCCCGACATGCTGGCAAAATATGCTCCCTTTTGATAAAGCAACCGTTTTAGGTTAGCAAGTTCAGGATATTTGTCGAAAACAACTTTTTCCAAATCATTTTGAAAGAACTCTCGATAACGTTCCACATTTTTATAAAGGCTTGCTAATTTAATAATTTTTTTAGTTTTTGTCAAGCTAAAATTAAAGTTTTTATAAACCCAGCTCGTTGAAATCTCTACATTCGGGTAAATTAAAACGCCAAAGAACTTATTGGGTAACTTTATCGGCTGCAACTCGTCGCCAATGCCTTTCGCCAGCGCGGCGCCGCCCAATAAAAAGAAAGGAACGTCGGCGCCAAGCCCGCGGGCTATTTCACGCTGTCTGGCATCCGACAAAGTCAATTGAAAAAGTTTATTTGTTCCGACAATCATCGCTGCCGCGTCACTGCTCCCGCCTCCGAGTCCGGCGCCGATCGGCACATTTTTCCGGATGACGATTTTCACCCCAAAATTCAATCCCGCCGCCTCACGCAGATTTTCAACGGCGCGGTAGCAGATATTTCTCTCGCCGGTCGGCACTGATGGGTGTTCGGTCTCAATCAATGTTTGGCCCGGGCGTGCCGCTTGCAAAATGATTTCATCGAAAAGATCAATTTGCTGAAAAATTGTCTCTATCTCATGGTATCCGTCCGGGCGCCGCGAGGTGACTGACAACCCGATATTTATCTTGGCGTATGCTTTTAACGCTAATTTTTCCATGAGAAATAAAAACTCCACCAAAGTGGAGTGAGTTCCCTAAAAGTCCTTTCCTCGTTTCAATGGTGGCAATTTAGTGATTTTTTCTTTCCCAGTCAAGATTTTTTTTGTATCTGCCATGTTTTTTATTGCATTAACTCAGAGAATTTTGTATCTTTTAAAATCATTTCAAATACAGGAGTCGATCCGATTACATGGGGACATATTATTTCATTTCCGATATTCACGTTGGCGCCGCGTTCGACCAAAGATTGGGCCGGCGATACGAAAGACTGATTTCATTCTTCAATTCCATCAAAAAAGAAGGCAACGAGCTTTTCATCGTCGGAGACTTGTTCGATTTCTGGTTTGAGTACAAACACGCGGTTCCTGCTCAGTTCTATTTTATTCTCTTTGAAATTTCCAAATTGATCGAAGCTGGCGTTCGCGTTCATTTTCAGCCGGGAAATCATGACTGCTGGCACCGCGATTTCATGTCCCGGGAGTTGCACATGCAAATTCATGGTGAAATTTACACGCCAACTCTCTTTGGGAAAAAATTTTATTTATTTCACGGCGACGGGGTCCTGAAAAAAGACAAAGGGTACCGGCTGCTGAAAAAAGTAGTTCGTCATCCCCTGAATATTTTTCTCTACCGCTGGACGCACCCCGACATCGGAATCCCTTTTGCCAAATTTATGTCCCGAAGCAGCCGCGAATACACGACAAACAAATTCTTCGATTACACTGACGAGTACATTCAATTCGCAAAAGACAAATTTGACGCCGGTTTTGATGTCGTCATCCTTGGCCACTCGCACAATCCGCTGATGGAAAAAATAAACGGCTCTGTTTTCATCAATCTCGGCGACTGGATTCATCATTTCTCCTATGCGCAATTTGACGAACAAAATGAAATTCAACTTAAATTTTGGAACAGTTGATTCGCTTTTTTCGTTTTAAAAGTAATGCTCAGTCCTCGCCGAATTTCAAGCTAATGTCAGGATATGAGAACAACTTGTATTTTTAGCAATTATGAGCATTTTGCTCTTAACAAAATGTTTTGGGCGTTATTTATTAATATGAATGACCAGTTGGAAAATTTTAAGTAAAATAGCAATGAAAATAATAAAAGCCTTACGGCTTAATTTTCCTAAATTGGAGTGGAGTTAAGGCGTCAGCCTTTTAAAAACAATAAATTAGCGACTTATGTTCAATTTTAACTGGTCATTCGCATTATTAGTCTTCAAAACCAGTCAGACAAACAATTGGGTTGTTTATGAAAAGGACTATTCGTCAACAAAATAATTATTCCCGCGACGTTTCTTCAAATCGTTTTTGGGCTAAGTTAAAACTGCCGCTGGCGGTTTTAACTATTTTGCTAATTTTCGGCGTGCTTTTCTTTATTTATTTGACGCGGGACTTGCCTTCTCTCGCCAAGCTGGAACGCTATGAACCGGAATTGGCGACAAAAATTTATTCTCGCGACGGTGTCGTCATCAAAGAGCTTTTCACCAAAAAGCGTATCTTAAAACCGCTCGGCGAAATGCCGCGAAATTTGATTCTCGCAGTTCTGGACACAGAAGACAGAGATTTTTACAATCATTGGGGATTGAATTTTAAGCGAATGGCCAAAGCGATAATGATTGACGTTGTCCATTTCAAATTTAAGCAGGGAGCAAGTACCTTAACCCAACAGTTGGCTCGCCAGCTCTATTTGAATTTACAAAAGACTATCGTCCGAAAGTTGCGCGAAATTATCACCGCCATCCAGATTGAGCGCACTTACACCAAAGATGAAATATTGGAAATGTATCTGAATCACATGTATTTCGGAAATGGTGCTTACGGCGCCGAGGCCGCCGCGCAAAAGTATTTCGACAAAAGCGCGAAAGATTTGACCCTTCCGGAATGCGCCATGTTAGCAGGAATCCTGCAGCGCCCGACGGCGTATTCTCCTTACCGAAATCCCGAGCTCGTCATTTCCCGACGGAATGTGGTTTTGTTCAACATGTTTAGCGAAGGTCACATCAGCCGGCAGGAATATGAACAAGCCAAAGCGATGCCGCTGAACGTTCGGGCAATCTCCGAGAAAGAAGATGTTGGAATCGCCCCGTATTTTACAGAATTCATCAGACAGAAATTGCAAAAAGAATATCAAATGGACCTTTACACGGCAGGGCTCAGCGTTTACACGACGCTGGACACGCGCTTGCAGGCATGCGCTGAGCGAGCCGTTTCCGTGCATCTGAAAAAATTGCAGTCAAATTTCAACAAACGGCTCATCGCCACCGGCAAAATTCGACGTATTCTGCCGGATTCGCTGACTAAAAAATTTTCGTTGCGGCAATTAAAGAAAAAATTTCCCGCGTTGCTGGATTCAATTGCTACGAAAAATTTCACCATTCAAGTTGCCTTCATCGCCATGGATCCGACTGACGGTTCCATTCTTGCTATGATCGGCGGCAGGGATTTCAGAGAATCCAAATACAATCGAGCCGTGCAAATGCGCACCAGACAACCCGGATCCACGTTTAAACCCATTGTCTACACCGCCGCTATTGACAATGGCTATTCGCCGTCTTTTGAACTATTGAACCAGCCGGTAGTGCTTTATCTGCCCAACGGAGATCGTTGGGCGCCGCACAACTACGACCATTCGCAGGGAGGACCGACTACGTTACGGCAAGCGTTAAAAAGATCGCTAAATCTGGTCACGGCGCGATTGGTGCAGGAAGTTGTGCCTCCCAAAACCATCATTGATTATGCTCGCAAACTTGGCTTAACTACGGAACTGCCGGAAGTCGACGCTTTGGCCCTCGGTTCCGGCTCTGTTTCTCCCATTGAAATGACAACCGCTTTCGGCGTCTTTGCCAACCAAGGCATTCTTGCCAAACCGATGTACATCGCGCAAATAATCGATAAATCCGGAAATATTATCAAAGACAATCAGCCTGAAATCCGAGAAGTCTTGCGCAGGGAAACCGCCTATATCATGGCAGACATGTTGCAAGGCATTCTCAGCCCGGGCGGGACCGGTTATTCCGCGCGCTCGGTTTACGGCTTTCAATATCCTGCTGGCGGAAAAACAGGCACAACCAACGACTTTACTGACGCCTGGTTCATCGGATTTACCAGACAAATCGTCGCCGGCGTCTGGGTGGGTTTTGACGATCCGGCAAAAAGTTTGGGCAACGGACAGGCGGGATCAGTGGTCGCTCTGCCTATTTGGGCGAGATTTATGAAAGCCGCACACGACACGCTAAAATTACCGCCGCTTCCGTTTGAAATGCCGCCGGGCGTTGTCCGCGTTGACATTTGCAAAGAAACTAAAAAATTAGCGACCGAATTTTGCCCGGAAGTTGTTTCCGAAATATTCAAAAGGGAAAACGCACCAACGCAAAAATGCGACAAACACACCGCACTCAATCGCCGCAGAACGACAAACAAGAAAGCGAGAAAACGTTTTTAAACTCGGATTATCTAAAATGTCCGGAATGTCACGCCCCTCCAACGCGGTCAGCTATGTGAACGCTCCGGAGAGGGAGGATTAATCCGCCCATCGCAGAGAACAACTCGAGCGGACAGTACTTTTTACTTTAACAAAAAGAAAAGCCCCTTCCCGCTCAGCGGCCATCAATTTCATCCGTGACCCCATCGCGGCAAGGCGACACACCGACGGATGAATTTTAAATTAGCGCGGTAGCTTTGTTTGTAATTCCGGAACAGATTCAGAGGAAACGTATTGCAAAATCATCTTCTTTGGCGGAAATTCTTTTGCCTTTTCTCTGACTGTGATGGCTTCATTCATTCTTTCTTTCAGGACTTCTTCGTTCAGCGCTTTTGAAAAAAATAATTCAGCGATCGGTTCGTTCTTCTCCACTTCATCGCCTTCCTTTTTGAAAAATAAGATGCCCGCCCCGTGATCAATGCGGTCGCTCATTTTGCTTCTACCCGCGCCTAACTCGTTCGCCAGTACGCCGATTTTAAACGAGTCAATTTCTTCGACCATTCCCTTTCTGGCACTGGAAAAAATGAAACGATGCCTTGTCTGCGGATATTTTTCCGGGTTTTCGACGACCGAGACGTCGCCGCCCTGATATTCGACCAATTCCACAAATTTTTCATACGGTTTTCCGCTTTGGAGCAACTCAAGCAAGCGCGTTTTCGCGCTCTCCGGGTTGTCGTCTATTTTGGCGTGAAGCAACATTTCCGCGCTCAGCGTCAGCGTAACTTCCAGCAAATCAGGCGGCCCTTCTCCCTTGAGAGTTTCGATCGCCTCTCTGGTCTCAAGCCAATTGCCGACCGCGTAGCCAAGCGGCTGATCCATTGCCGTTAAAAACGCCGTAGTCTGAACGCCAAAGCGCTCGCCGATGGCAATCAAATGTTCCGCTAAGGCAAGACTTTTTTTCTGAGTCTTCAGAAAGGCGCCTTTTCCCGTCTTTACATCCAAGACCAGACCCTTGGCGCCTTCGGCGATCTTCTTGCTCATGATACTGGCGACAATAAGCGGCAAAGAAGGCACAGTTCCGGTGCTGTCTCGCAAAGCGTAGATTTTCCTGTCCGCTGGCACAATTTCATCGGTCTGGCCGATCATGGCAACGGAAATATCCTCCAACTCCCGCACAAATTCTTCCAGAGACAAAGCGGTGCGAAAGCCCGGAATGGCTTCCAACTTATCCAACGTGCCGCCCGAATGGCCAAGTCCGCGACCTGACATCATCGGCACGGCGACGCCTGCCGCCGCCACTAATGGCGCCAAAATGAGCGAAACTTTGTCGCCGACTCCGCCGGTGCTGTGTTTGTCGACCGGGAAATTATGCAAGGTATCAAGCGTTAGTCTTTTTCCTGAATTGAGCATGGCGTCAGTAAGCCAAAAAATTTCATCAAAAGACATACCTTGAAAAAAAATCGCCATCAACAGCGCGGCGATTTGATAGTCCGGGATATCTCCGGCGACAAAATTTTCAATCAGGTAATTGATCTCTTCTCTGCTAAAGCGCTCCCCAGTTCTTTTCTTTTCAATTAATAATTTTGCGTTCATTCGTTCCTCAAAAGCTATTCTTTGATTTCATTAATAATCTGCACGCTCGCGCTGGCGCCGATTCTGCTGGCACCAGCATTTACCATTTCCAGCGCCGTCCGAAAAGTGCGAATTCCGCCGGCGGCTTTCACGCCCAGGGAGTCGCCGACAACGCTACGCATCAAGGCCACATCTTCGGCGGTGGCGCCGGCCTTGTTGAATCCTGTCGAAGTTTTCACAAAATGAGCGCCGGCCCTTTGCGCGATCTCGCAAGCGCGAATTTTTTCTTCTCGCGTCAGCAGACAGGTCTCAATAATTACTTTCACATGCGCCCGATTTTTCGCCGCGGTTACAACTTGCCGGATGTCATTTTCTACGTAGGCATCATCCCCCTCTTTCAATTTTCCCACGGCAATGACCATGTCAATTTCTTCGGCGCCGTTCTTGATGGCATCTTCCGCCTCGCGAACTTTTGTCGCGACGCTGTTTGCGCCCAACGGGAATCCGACCACAGCGCAGACTTTTACTCGAGAATTTTTCATTTTCTCCGCACAGAAAGGAACAAACAAGGAATTCACGCAAACAGAAGCAAAACCGAATTGCAAAGCTTCATCACACAATTTTTTAATATCCGCTGTTGTGGACTCCGGCTTCAAATTAGTATGATCGATCAACCGAGCTAATTCCTTTTTTGTCATGAATTCTCCTTTATTTTGAACAACATTCTTTTGAAACTTTAAAGCGGCCGATTTCTGATCATTACACCGCTTGATAATATCGCTGATATTTAAATAGTGACAGCAAGTTTCAGAACAAAAATAAAAACTCCGCCTGCTTTATGCCAAACATAGCGTCACAGGCGGAGAAATTTCGTTCAAAAATCACTTGCTTTTTTTAATGACGTCCTCGACTTCGTGGATAAAACGATAACCCAGCGCTTCCGCTTCTTCTTTGGTTTTCGCCTCGGAATAAATGCGAATGATGGGTTCCGTGTTAGACGGCCTGATGTGCACCCAACTATCCTCCCACAGTATTTTTAAACCGTCAATTTTATCAATTTGTTCATTTTTGTATCGTTTTTCGATTTCTTTCAGAATCTGCGCGACATTGTGATCTTTGATTTCGATACGATTTTTCGCCTGAAAATACTGAGGCAATGAACCGTGCAACTCGGACGCCTTCATTCGCGTCATTGCTAACTGCTGCAAAGTCAGCGCAATCGCCAGCGGCGCGTCTCGTCCCAGATGCAATTCCGGCAAAATTACACCGCCATTTCCTTCTCCTCCGATGGCGGCTTTCACTTTTTTCATCTTTTTCGCAACGTAAATTTCGCCGACTTTGGTGCGATACACTTCAGTATTATATTTCGCCGCGACAACATCAACAGCCCTGGAAACCGATGCATTCACGACAACAGGACCGTCATTTTTGGAAAGCACATAATTTGCCGCTGAAACCAGAGAATATTCCTCGCCAAAAGGTTCGCCCTTTTCTGAAACAATCGCCAGCCGATCCACATCCGGATCCACGGCAAAACCGACATCCGCTTTTTCCACTTTAACGCGCTCGCACAGTTCAGTGATATTTTCCGGCAACGGCTCCGGCGCGCGAGGAAACAAGCCAGTGGGCTCTTCATTTATAAAAATCACTTCGCAGCCTAACTCATGCAGCAGAGCGGGCAAGATAGTGCCGCCAGCGCCATTCACACAGTCCACGACAAGCTTAAATTTTCGCCGCGCGATTTCGTCGACGTCAATCAGCCTCAGTTTCAAAATGGCTTTAATGTGATCCTGAATCGCATTCTCGTAAACTTCCGGCTTGCCGATTTGATCCCATCCTACGCTGCGATAACCGTTTTTCTCCACAACAGCAATCACCTTTTTGCCTTGTGATTCGTCCAAAAACATGCCGCTGGAATCAATCAACTTCAGCGCATTCCATTCAATGGGATTGTGGCTCGCAGTAATGGCAATTCCGCCATGCGCCTTCAGCTTTTTTACCGCCATTTGCACGGTCGGCGTGGGACAAACGCCAATATCAATCACATCGACTCCTGAAGCCATTAAGCCGGAAAAAACGGCGTGTTTAACCATTGGGCCTGTGACGCGGGAATCTCTGCCAACAACTACTTTGCCGCCGCCAATATACGTGCCAAACGCCTGGGCAAAATTCACTGACATCTGCGGCGTCAAACCATCTCCTACAATCCCGCGTATTCCGGAAATACTAATCATCAATTTGGCCACTGCGACCTCCGTTACCAATTAGTGCGAATATTCATTAAAATGAATAACTTCATCCAATTTTCTTTTAGGCACATGCAAAACGCCTCGCTCATCCTTCCAATATCTTATGGAATCTACCGCGTCCTCTACCTCGGGCGACTCGTCCGGATACCCCAGCGCGAGCACAGAGTCTATCTTAAAATTTTTCGGGATTCGCAAAACCTGAGCCAGCGCTTCGCGATCCACAGAACCCAACCAACAACTGCCGATTCCTTCGTCCAAAGCCACAAGAATCATATTTTCAATGGCAGCCGCGGCATCGACTTCACCGTTTTTTTTCTTAATTTTTCTGTTGACCAAAACAACAATGTAAGCGACGGGGCGTTTATCTTGCGGGGGATCGCCGGCCGGCGCAATGTAAGCAGCCCACTTAAGCGTAGCAAAAACTTTGCCTGAAAGCGACTTGTCGTCAACCACCACAAATTCGAGCGGCTGCAAATTCGCGCCCGAAGGCGCCAATCTGCCGGCATTGACCAATTTAGCTAAAATTTCTCTGGACAACGGTTTTTGCAGAAAGCGCCGAATGCTTCTTCTTTTTAACGTCAAGTCGTAAACTCTCATACTCTGCAATGCCTCCCTTCACTCAGATTCCGCATCGCCTCATTTTTGCATATCCATTTTGTGAACAATATCCTTGCCGGCAGCAATTAGTCAAAACGGCGACAAAGTGAAAAGATGTGGCTCTTTCTCTACGCCGCAGAAAATTTCCGCCGCTAAACGAGATGATATTTTTGATTTAATTACCACAAAAGAAAAAAGGTATCTCAACAACGCAAAATACCTTTCCATAAACTACGAATATAATCAATTAATTATAAAGATGCAACAAGAATATCCCGCTCCTGACACGAATGCCCACAAGGCTGTTCAGCAAATAAATTTCGTTAACATGATTCAGGGCGCGGCAAATTCAGCACTCGCCATAGACGATGATCCACATTGGCAGGGACGTCAGATTGGTTGTAATCCTTGTACAAATAGACTACCTTTCGAACGGAATCCACTTGTGCGCAGCATTTAGGACATTCGTCAAGATGCTGCATAATTTCTTTACATAAGGGACTATTAATGTTTTCCGACAAGAGATCGCAAATTTGCTGTATTGTTGTCAAACAATCCATATTTTTTCGGCTCCGCTAGTTCCAATGTTCAGCCAATTTATTTCTGAGCACAATTCGCGCCCGATGCAAATTCGATTTCACCGCTGGCAATGAAATATCTAAAATGTCGGCAATTTCTTTCAATGCCAGACCTTCAATGTCCTTGAGCACAAACGCGGCGCGATAATTCTCTGGCAATTCCGCTATTGCTCTGTCCATTTTTTCTTTAAGTTCCTGGTTGATCAAACTATCCAAAGGATCCTTTTCCAAAGAACGAATGAAAGCAGAATAGTCTCGATTTTCATTTTCAATATTTTCATCAAACGATTGCCGGTGACGTTTTTTGGACCTGAGCCGCATCAACGCCTGATTGGTGGCAATGCGGTAAATCCACGTCGAAAGCTGTGACTGCTCCTTGAAATTTGGCAACGCTTGAATGACTTTGAGAAAGGTTTCCTGCAAAACTCCCTCTGCCAAATCCTGATCACCCAACAAACGAAGCGATAAGTTATAGACCATGCGCTCATATTTGACCACAATCTGCGCCTGTGCCTGGCGATCGCCCTGCTTCGCCCTTTTTATCAATTCCTTCTCTGAAATATCCATATATGCAAATTCCCAGATTCCTGTTTTTTCCCAAGTCAAAA
>JAADFU010000034.1 GCA_013152715.1 Calditrichota bacterium | reverse complement strand
AGAAAGATGCACAGCAGGCGATAGTGATTAAACGGATGACACGTGACTTGAATTTTGACATTGAAATTGTTGTCGCGCCAATTATTCGCGAACCGGATGGCCTGGCGATGAGTTCGCGGAATGTTTATCTCTCTCCGGGGGAGAGAAAACAGGCGTTGGCGCTGAGTCGTTCGCTGGCGCTGGCGGAAGAGCTCATTTCGTCCGGCGAAAAAAATGCTTTGACCATCAAGAAGAAAATGGAAGAAATGATCAACGAACAGGCGGATGCGAAAATTGATTATGTGGAAATTTTAAATCCCGAGACGTTGGAATTTCAAACGGAAATTCAGTCCGATGTGCTCATCGCTCTGGCAGTTAAAATCGGGAAAACGAGACTGATTGATAATCTCGTGGTGCGATTGAAAGATAGCAAAGAATAAAAAACACCACGGGAGTATTGGGCGCACAGAGATTTTTAGTAAATTATCTATCGTGCGCGCAGGGAATTGTTCCCACATAATATGTCGTTTTTTCTTTGTTTTCCGTTGCAATTCCGTGGCGGAATAGCAATAAATGACAAAGCCGAAAATGGAACCAAATGCCACCTCAATATATTTAAATATAAGCACCTTGTTCTTCAATTTTCTGAAAAAATCATTGACTTTCTCATTAAGATTTCTTTAATTTAAAATAACAATTCCTAAACATTGCTTAAGGAGGCTGGTGTTATGAAGAAAATAATGATAATTGTGGTCATTGCGCTGCTGCTTCCGATTGTTCTGTTCGCTCAGTTGAAACGTCAGGATCAACCGGTCTCGATTCGCGAGGAATTGGTCAAGCCAGCCAATAATCAGGTGGGCTTGAGTATCCTGGATCCGTCGCGGTTAAGTATGTCGCACAGTTTTTCCATGGGCTATTTTTCCATCGGAGGCAGGGGCGTGGCACAAAGCGTCTATTTGAACACTTTGCGTTATCAGATTGCATCGCCGCTGATGTTGACGGTTCAGTGGGGCATTCAGCAGTTTCCGTACAATTCTTTCAGCAAAGATTCGCCGGCATTCAAAAACGGATTTTTTCTGTCAGGTGCGGAATTGAAATACAAACCGAGTAAAAATCTGGAAATGAGCTTCCAATACAGCTCGATGCCCAACTATTACAACCCCTATTATTACGACCGCATGGGCTTTCCGCGGTTTCAATCATTCAGAGAAGACGAGGATAAATAATCCCGCCGCAAGTTTGGGCGCATAGTTCAATAACCGAGTTGTTTCCTCGGTTATTTTTTTCTTTGTTTTGACAAAGTAAAATTCCGGAGGAGCGGCAAAATCGCGAAGGAAAAGAAAAAAAAAGGCAAAAAAAACGATAAGGATATCAAAGCCAGACTCAAAGATACAATCTTATTGATGTTGATTATTATCCTCGCCGGCATCAATATTATTTTTCTTATTTCCTGGTTGCTGCACAGTTGGCAGCAAAATCTCGCCGATAGCCGCAATCAACTGACTTTTTTCCACAGTCTCAAGAAAGACAATTTAGTTGGTCGGACGGTCAAAATTGAAATTTTCAATGCCTGCGGTGCGCCTAATGTTGCTCGGGAACTGACCGATTATTTGAGAGAGCGCAAAGTGGACGTCGTTTTTTATGATAATTTTTTAGTCAATAACAAAATACACAAAATTAGCCACACGCTGGTAATTGACCGCAAAGACAGGAATAAAGCGAACGCCAAATATGTCGCCGGATTGATAGGCGTCAAAAAACAATATGTCATCCACCAGATTAGTCCGGAAAGAGAAGGAGAAGTTGCAGCGACTATTTTAATCGGGAGCGATTATCTTCAGTTGTCGCCTTTTCGTTAATAATGGAATTTTTGGAAAGGCAATCGATTAGCGAAGAAGTCCCGTTGCGAAAAATGAGCGTTTTTACATTTTGAAAACCTGATAAAAATGGCTGATTTTTTGCGTCTCGCTCATTCGGAAAATTGCTAACGTGCTACAAATAAGAAGCACAATCAGACAGCGGCAATTCTTATTAGAAGAGATTGCTCAAGTTATCGCGGAGTACATGAAATGCGGATGCTGTTAATTCTGTACGATTTTTTTTTCATTCCCATATCACTCATTTTTGTTTTCTTTTTCAGTCTCTTCAATCGAAAAATAAGACGCGGGCTCGCCGGAAGGTTGGGAAATTTTTCTCGTTTGCGACAGAAGTTGTCCCAATGCCCGGCAGAACAAAAGACGATTTTGTTTCATGTCTCATCTTTTGGGGAGTTTCTCCAGGCAAAGCCGGTGATGGAAAAATTGAAACAGAAAAAGCCGGAGCTGTGTATCGTGGTGAGTGTTTTTTCACCGTCTGGTTTTGACAATATCGAAGAACAATTTCCGGTGGATGCTTTGTGCTATCTGCCGATTGACGGCTATACAGTGATGAAAAAGTTTGTTGAAACGGTTGCTCCCCAAGCGGCGGTGATTGTTCGTCATGACGTTTGGCCGAATTTTGTCTGGCGGCTGCGGCGCAACAAAATTCCCGCTGTGCTGATCGATGCTACGCTGCCGGAAAAATCTGTGCGCTATTTACCGGTAATTAAAAATTTGTTTCGGGCGCTATTTAATCAATTGTCGGCGATATTGGCGGTTTCGCAAAAGGAAAAGAATCATTTTCGCCGGCTGCTGGGGAACGATGAGAAAGTTCACGTTTTCGGCGATACGAAATATGACCAGGTTTTTGATCGCTCCAGTTTTGGCGAGAAATTTTTGCAATTTTCAAACCATCAAATTTTTCAAAATAAGCAAATTTTTGTCGCCGGCAGCACCTGGCATGATGACGAGGAAGTGTTGATCCCATCATTTCAAGATTTAGCAGGTGAAATAGAAAATGCGTTTCTGATTATTGCTCCCCATGAGCCGCGCGAAGAGAGAATCGAAGAAATACGCCACGCATGTCGGGAGATGGACATTGGGTGCGCGCTTTTGTCAGAATTACAGTCGGGGGAAAACATTGAAGGCGCGCGCTGTCTCATCGTCGACATGATCGGCGTGCTGGCAAATATTTATTCGTTGGGGAAAGTCGCTTTTGTCGGCGGTAGTTTTTACGCGAAAATTCACAACGTTCTGGAGCCGGCCGTGTATGGCATTCCGGTGCTGATGGGCCCGAAAATGAGAAATTCCGCCGAGGCAATTGACCTCGTGGAAAGTGGCAGCGCGCAAATTGTCCGCGACGGCGCGGAAATGTCGCGGGCGCTCGTTCGGATGTTTCAGGATGACAGTTTCACGCGTCAGAACGGTGAGCGCGCGAAAATGCAAGTAATGAAGAATGTCGGTAGTTCCGAGAAGATCGCTGATTTTTTGCTAACGCTGATTGACTGAATGAAAGGGAGAACGATTCCGGGAGTGAGAAAAATATGGTAATTCAGGCCCAACGTTGGCGCAATGGCGCGTTGGAATTGTTGGATCAAACGCAACTGCCGCTAAAAGAAGAATTTTTGAAAATGACCGATTATCGGGAAGTGGCGGACGCCATTCGTAATCTGAAAGTGCGCGGTGCGCCGGCGATCGGCATTGCCGCTGCTTACGGCGTGTGTCTGGCGGCATTGGAGGCAATTGGCGAGCAGAAAAATGATTTTTTTGTCCGGGTTGAAAAGGCGAGCCGGATTCTAACGGCGACAAGGCCCACGGCGGTAAATTTATTCTGGGCATTGGAGCGCATGAGAAATGTGCTGAAGCAAGCGGCAAATAAGCCAGTAGCGGAAATATGCGCTATTTTGCTGCAAGAAGCCCATGCTATTGCGCGTGAGGACGAAGAAATGTGCCGCCAAATCGGAGAAAACGGAGCCGCGCTGCTGAAAGACGGCGATGTAGTTTTGACTCATTGCAATACCGGGGCGCTGGCGACTGGCGGAATCGGAACGGCATTGGGCGTGATTTACACGGCTGTACAGCAAGGGAAAAAAATTCACGTTTTCGCTGATGAGACGCGGCCCCTGCTGCAGGGAGCGAGACTCACGGCTTTTGAGTTGCAGCAGGCAAAAATTGATGTCACGCTTATTTGCGATAATATGGCGGCATTCGTCATGAAACGGCGGAAAGTGAATGCAATTGTTGTCGGCGCAGACCGCATCGCGCGCAACGGCGACACGGCGAACAAAATAGGAACTTATAATTTGGCGATTTTGGCGCAATTTCATCGAGTCCCTTTTTACGTGGTCGCGCCGACTTCGACGATTGATTTAAATATTGCTTCCGGTGTGGAAATTCCCATTGAAGAGAGAAATCCTGAAGAAGTCACTTACGGTTTCGGCAGGCAGACCGCGCCGACTGGCGTTGCCGTGTACAACCCGGCGTTTGATATCACGCCTGCCGAGTTGATCGACGGCATTATCACAGAAAAAGCTGTCCACAGATATCCGTTTCAATTTTAACGATCGGGGCAAATGCGCCGAACTGAAGCCCAACGAAAAAAAACATCAGTGTGAACAGGGGCTAAAAAAAAACTTGACTTAAATTGAATTTTCTCGTATATTGCAGGGTTAACAAGTTTTTTTTGAAATTAATCAATTGATTTAATGAATTACAAAGGAGAGAAAGGATGAAGAGGCTTTATTCAATCCTGTCAATTGCCTTACTGGTGGTTGTTGTGAGTCTGATGCTATTTGGGTGTCGTTCTAAAGAAGTGGAATCTGCATTGATTTATATCAATCAGCAGAATGATTGGGGAAAAGCAATGGAACAGTTGAAAATGGCTGTTCAGGTGAATCCGGCGGATGTAGAAGCGCATGTTTTGTTGGCTGAAGGCTACGGGCAATCTGGCGATTACGAGAACATGGTGAAAGAAATTGATACGGCGGAAAAGTTAATGGAAGGCGCGCCAAATCCGAAATTTCAGAACAAGTTGAATTTTTTGCGCGACAAATATTGGAGAATTAGCTTCAATAAAGGCGTGAGCAACGTGAAAAGAGATAGTCTGCAAGCGGCGAAAAAAGATTTTGAGAATTGCGTTTTGATTGACGCGAACCGCCCTGAGTCTTATCAGAATCTGGGTTACGTAAACGTACAGTTGAAAAATATAGATGCGGCGGTTGAAAATTACAAGACTGCGGTCAAATTAAACCCCAAAGATATAAATGCTTTTATTTCTCTGACAAATTTGTACCTTAACCAAAAAAGATATCAGGAAGCGATTGACGCTTGTAATAAAATATTAGCCCTTGATCCGGAAAACGCTCAGGCGATTGCTGAAAAAGCAATGGCTTATGATTTGCTCGGAAACTCTGAAGAAGCCTTCAAGGCTTACGACGAGGCATTGGCGAAAAATCCCAACAACAAAGATCTGCTGTTCAATATGGGAAGATTGTACTACCGAAAAGGTCAGTACGAGGATGCGATTGCAAAATTCAAAGCTGTCATTGAGAGTAGTCCGGATGATTTCGAGGCGAATGTGAACATTGGAAACGCGTATCTGTTGCGCGCGGAAGATTTTCTCAAAAAATATCGCGACATGGATGAGAAACAACTGGCCAAACACGCTGCTGAATTTAAAAGCGACAACGCCAGTGCAAAAGAATATTACAAGCAGGCGATTCCCTACCTGGAAAAAGCGGTCGTTTTGTCTCCGGATCAAGCAACGGGTTGGTACAATTTGGGCGTTGCCTATGTGCAAGCCGGTGAGGCGAAAAAAGGCGCTGAGTGTTTCAATATTTCCGATCAAGTGAAAGAGGGCAATCTGCTCAAAGCCAGCGATTTCATCGATAAAAATTTATCGCATCTGAAATGATCTTGTTTTTGATAAATTTGCTGAAAACCCTCTGCTTCTCTTGGTCGCAGGGGGTTTTTTATAAAAAAAAGTTGTCGAATGTTTTGGAGATTTAGCTTGACTTTTAAGCGAGTTTAGATTAAATTTTCAAATGCGTTTGCACAAATATCATGTTACTTTTAGAAATGAGTTGATTTTTTAGAAAGACAAATAGCTAAAAAATGGATGAGTCTGAAAAAAAAATATCTATTGAAGAGCAATTAAAGCAACGAATTTTGGATAAGGGGAAAATTCCGACGCATGTCGCTGTCATCATGGATGGCAATGGGCGTTGGGCAAAGAAACGCGGTTTTTCCCGGCTGCGCGGACATGAAGAAGGAATTAGTTCGGTCAGAGCTGTCGTGGAAGGGTGCGGCGAAATTGGCGTCAAAGTGCTCACGCTGTACACTTTTTCCAGAGAAAACTGGCGCCGGCCCAGAAGCGAAGTCGCCGGATTGTGGCGTTTGCTCATTCAGACGGTGCGCCGCGAAGTGCCGGAACTGA
This sequence comes from Calditrichota bacterium, assembly GCA_013152715.1. Taxonomy (NCBI): domain Bacteria; kingdom Pseudomonadati; phylum Calditrichota; species Calditrichota bacterium. Next base: position 28,726 of record JAADFU010000034.1, on the reverse strand, counting down.
AAAAAAACAACGTGCAACTCAGGATGATCGGCATCATGGAAGATTTGCCAATGTCAGTGAGAAAAGGCCTTAAGTATGCCATGAATGAGCTGAAGAATAACGACGGTTTGATTGTGAATCTGGCGCTGAATTACGGCAGCCGTACGGAAATAATACATGCGGTGCAAAAAATTGCTCGAAAAATAGCAAACGGGGAAATAAAACCCGAACAGATTGATGATCGCCTTATCAGTCAAAATCTTTACACCTCGGATCTTCCTGACCCTGATTTTTTAATTCGAACCAGCGGCGAAAAGCGGATCAGCAATTTTTTGCTCTGGCAAATTGCCTATGCCGAATTGTATATCACCGATGTGCTGTGGCCTGATTTTCGAAAAAAAGAATTTTATGACGCGATTATTTCGTATCAGCAGCGAGAGCGGCGCTACGGCATGGTAAGCGAGCAATTGTCAAAGCTACAAAACGACAAAAAGATGCAACAAATGACATGACAAAGCCGTCTAATAGAATAGAGGCGCTGAATAGAGAATGACGATTTTCTCTCGGGCCTGATGCAAAGGAACCGGCGGTGTTTTGTTTTAGTTTAATTGATAGCTTTTGGGAAAAAGTGACAAACAAATGGCGATTCGAACCATGGGATCGCCTTTTTGTTATTGCAGCAATTAGACCAGGAATGTCTGTCCGCTGGATAAATCCAAATTTAGTTGATGATGCGAAATTTATCGTCGCAGGTGTTTTGTTTTTGCCTGAAATAACGCCATTTCAAAGTTGACCTATTTAAATTTATAGTAGCAAAAGATTGATATGAAAACACGAAGATGGGTTCTTGTCATTGCGCTGTTCGTGGGTTTCATCCTGCTGCTCTTGTACCACGGGTGGAATTTCTTTAATCTCAATGGCAAGATTTTAAATTATATTGAAGAAAATTTGAGATATGCACTCGGGGAATCTTTTTCCATCGAAAGATTGGATCTGTCCATTGGAGCCATTCATTTAAAAAATGTGGATTTGGATCTTCGAGAGGGATATTACCATCTTCATGTGGATGACATTCGATTCGGATTTAATTTTTTTAATCTTGTTAAGCATGGTTTTCGCGTTGAGAGAATACCGCAAGACGTCATTTTTATCAAACCTTATCTGTCAATTCACTCCCGTAAGGGAAATTCTCAGCAGACGGGATCTCTGGATTCAACTTTGAAGGCGTTTGATACTAATCAATATTTGAGAAAATTGGAAAATCTGCATTTTGTCAATCGCATTACCATTTCCAAAGGCAAGATTGCTTTTGTTGATACCGCGAAGCAGTCGCTTTTACTGGCGACCGATATCAATGGCTGGCTCAGCGCGTCAAACGTGGAAAAGACGACCATCCGCCTGGTGGGAAAAATTTTCAATTCGGATAATTTTAATTTGAGTCTGTCCGGCTATGCGAATTTGAAACAAGGCCGTCTGGACACATTGAATGCGCGAGTTACGAATTATGCCTGGAGCAAAGAAGATGCCTTTTTTCTGCCGGAATATTATGATATTCGACAAGGAGTGGTCAACGGAATTTTAACGCTCAACGAGAGAATCTCGGGTCGCGCTGGTTTTGATATCAAAGGATCGCTTTCCATCCGCCAAGGCGAGATTGTGCTTCCCGAACAGAATTTGTCATTTGACAATATTTCAGTTGAAACGGAGGTGCGAGACTGGAATCTTTACGTTCGTGATGCGACTGCCCGCATGAATGGTTCGCCGATTAGAATTTCCGGGATGATAAAAAATATTCTCAATCCTGAATTGAACTTGATCCTGGAATCGAAAAATTTTGACGTTGGAAAGTTAGTTTCTGCCGCTTTCCCTCGTTTGAAAGATCAACCCGAGGGCCTGGCGCATGTGAAAATAGAAATGACAAATACCTTCCCGGATCCGCATATCGATACAGCTATTTTCAGCCGGAGTATCCGCGTCAAAAATCATTTTTTTCGCGACTGCCGACTTCATTTTTCGTACCGGGATTCCGTGTTGACTGTTCAATCGCTGAGTTTGTCTTCCGACCGTTTGCGTTGGCAGGGCGACGCCAGATTTGATTTTGCCCGATCATCGCAAATGATGCAATTTCAGCTAACCGCGGATGGCATGTTTCCGAATAAATTGATTCGTATGCCGCTGGAGACGATGCGCCAAAGTCGATTGCGTTTCTCCGCGACAGGCAGAGGGAAGCCGACGGATTTTTCGACAAATATCGCCTTGATGGTGCAGGCGGGCGCCAGAGATACGCTGGCGTCGTTCAACGGCTATCTGCAGTTGCGCGAGAAACTATTTTTCTGGTCGTTAAATGATGCGAAAAGAAACTGCCGTATTAGCGGAGAGTACAATATTGCCGAAAAGCCCGGTCGTCCGGTTTTCAAGGTAACCGGTTTGAATCACATCGTTCAGGGGTTGCCGGAATACAGAAAATTTTTGCCCTATTTTCATTTCAAGGAGAGTGTGCTCACGATCAGCAAGAAAGGCAATTCCTGGCTCGTGGGGGCGACATTGGTCTGGAATGGCAATCCGGATTTGACTCGCGAGGTGGACGCTTCGTTTGTTTTTAGGCATTCGGGAAAGGGAAATTTATTAGAAGGAAAATTTAGACTGCTTGCGGAAAACACCTATTATCCCGGCAAGTTGTCGTTGTTTTTTGGGGAGAAAAGCATTCGGCTCAAAACGCTGGCGATTGAGGGGCTCATTATCGCTGAAGGCGAAATTGGCAAAGGCGCGGACGGCAAATTGAGCGGCCAGATAATTTTCCCGAACGCCCCGGCGGCTGATTTGGCGCGGATCATTTTTCGTGAGAGCCGGGGAGTGGGAGAAGGCGTTATTTATGGCTCGATTGGATTTGCCGGCAGCTTGAAAAATCCCGTCGTTCTCGGAAAATTTGATCTCAATGATATGGTTTTTAATGGGATCGGCGCTTATGCCGGGAGCATTCGTTTTCAGGTAGCCGACAGGATATTGGCACTCAGCCAATTGGATCTGAATCGTAACGGCGAAAAATTGATTCGCTGCGCGGGCACTTACAATTTTTCCGACAAATCTTTGAATTTCAATCTGAATGGCAAAAATATCGACGCCAATTCGACGCTGATGGCGTTGTACCACAAGGACGGTTTGCTTTCCGGTACCGCGGACGTGGATTTAACTCTGCGCGGCGCTGTGGCTGATCCGCGTATTTGCGGAACGATTAATATTGCCAACGGACGTTTTACGCGATTTTCTTTTGATCGGCTGGTTTTTACGCTTGTCGACAGGGACGCATTTGCGGAGGGGGATAGTTTGCGAAAGGTAAATTTGAACTATCCGGCGCTGCGCATTGGCAATTTTTCCTTTGCCCGAGCAGGCGAGTTCCAGATTACAGGCCGAGGCTTACTCCCGTTGAAGAGCGAAAATCCCATCGATCTGGATTTTCATGGCGCGGGAAATTTGTTGTCCATTTTGCCGGAATTTACTTCTTTTTTCAAAGAGACGAGAAGCGAAGGGACCTGGTCGCTGCATTTGCGCGGCTTGCCGGGAAGCGTGCGCATTGTGGATTCAAAAGTGAATCTGCGAAACGGCTATTTGCGTCTGGGGGACGTCGCTCCTGAAATCAAAGATATTGCATTGTCGGTACAGTCAGAACCTGACGGATTCGTTTATGTTGCAAATTTATCAGGGAAAATCAGACGCCGGGAATTCAAATTTCGCAATCAGCGTGTGCCGGCTAATCCTGTCAACGAAAAATTCAAACCGTTTGAAATCCCCTTTCTCAATTTAAATTTAGGGATTTTTACCATTGAGACTTCGCCAAAAGGAATACCGCTGCACATTCCCGGATTGATGGACAAAGGGGAATTTGGTCGGTTTATTTTTCTGGGCAAAAATAAATCGGAACGATTTACTGTTACCGGCCCGGCGTGGCAACCTTATGTCAGAGGAAAATTAATATTACAAAATGCAAATTTTACTTTTCCATTTATTTCGCAAGGGAATCCTGACAAATCAGCGCACAATCCTGTTGTCCGGGTGTTGCGTAGCATTGATTGGGATGTGCTGGCGCTGACCGGCAAGGATTTGCATTATCAGCGTCAAATTCCCAGCGGTTTGGATAATGTGTATCTGGATTTGATTGTCGACGCCGGCGTTGGCGGATTGAATTTCAAAGGAATTATTCGCGACAATACTTTTGGCGCTACCGGCCTGATGGAATCATCGCGCGGAAATGTGGAATATTTAAATTTAAATTTTCAAATAACAAAAGCCGGCGCTGAATTCGATATGGAGCCGGCAGGGAAAGGCGGCGTTGCATTCGATAAAACAACGTTGTTGCCGATTGTTTATGGCGAGGCGCGCACGACGGTAATTGATTCTACCGGATTTCCCTATTACATCTATTTGACTCTTTTGACTCGGGACAGAGAGACGGGACAGACGCAAAAGCGCGGCCGTTTGGGCGAAATGGTTTTCCAGTTGTCTTCGGAAAATCAAAAATTAGGCGGCGCCGAGGGAGAAATTCTTGCTTCACTGGGTTATTCCACGAAAAACATGAAAGAGATGGCGACAGACCTCCTCGGCATCAGCGCAGATAATTTGCTTTTTCGGCCTTTGTTTCGGCCTTTCGAGAGAGAATTGGAGCGGCGTTTGGGATTGGACATGGTGCGATTTAGCTCGCGATTCACGCGCAATTTGATCGAAATGAACGTCAGTGACCAGCGAAATTTTCAGATTGATTCCAAGCTTTTCCTGCTGCGGAGTACCAAGGTGATGATCGGAAAATATCTTTTGAATCAAATCTTTTTTACTTATTCCGGCCAATTGGAAGCGGGAATGAATTACCGTTACCAGCATGAGGGTTTTGGTCTGAGCCATAAGTTCGGATTGGAGTATCGAATTAGTCCGAGTCTGTTGCTGCAAATGGAATACGATTACAATAGCCTTTTGCTCTATCGCCGCGAGGATAAGAAGATTTTGCTGCGTCACTCGTTTCCTTTTTGAGGCAAAAATTTTGAGCAAAAATGAACTAATTTTCATTAATAAGAGTTTATTAGATTATCTTGGCGATGTCCTGTGACGATTTGCAAAAAAAATTTACTTTAACTTAAATTTTACTTTACAATTATGTAAAAAATTCTTATTTTTAAGTTTCGCAATTATGGAGGTTATGAATGTTTTTCCCAAAGTCAAAGCGAAGCGCCGGTGTGATAGTTTTGGCGCTGTTGTTGGCAATGAGTGCGCCTCATTCGGTTTTTGCCCAGCGGCAAACGACAAAATTGCTTGGCGTCACAGTTGAAGGGAACAAGACAGCGGATGCGACGATTGTGCAGATTAATTCCGGCTTGACTCCCGGCAAAGAAATTACCAGCGATAATATTCAGAGCGCAATTAAAAATTTGTGGAGCTTGCATCTTTTTTCTAATATTGAAATTATAGTGGACAAAGAAGTGCCAGGCGGCGTTTACCTGACTATTCGCGTGGAAGAATATCCTCGCCTGGATAAAATCGAGTTGGTTGGAAATAAAAAGCTGAAAAAAGATGATATTGATAAAGAGCTTGATTTCTATCGCGGTCAGGTGTTGTCAAATTTTCAGATCAATAAAGCGGTTCGCCAATTGAAGAAATTGTACCGTGAGAAGGGTTATTTATTGGCGACGATCAAACCTGAGACACGTGATTCTAAAGATGGTAAGGTGATTTTGCGGCTGAATATCAAAGAAGGCGAAAAGGTTCAGATTAAAAAGATTAATTTTTTTGGGAATAAATATTTTTCCGATGGCAAGCTGCGTAAACAGATGAAAGATACCAAGGAAGATCGCTGGTGGCGGGGCGCGGATTTTAAAAAGGATAAATATCGCGAAGATTTGGACAAGGTGATTCAATTTTACAAAAATGAAGGTTTCCGCGACGCGGAGATTATTAGCGACTCGGTGTATTACGGGAAAAATAAGAAGGATTTATTCATTGACATCACACTGCGAGAAGGGGAGCGCTATTACATCGGCGATATCACCTGGGAAGGGAACAAAATTTTTCCTAAAGAACGATTGGAGGCGATGTTAGGTTTTCAACGCGGTGACGTTTACAATGCTGAAAAAATTCAGAAAGCCATTGCCGAGCGGCTGGGTTCGCTGTACTATGATTCCGGCTACATTTATTCCCGAATCGATCCGCGCGAGAAACCGGTCGCCAAAGATACAGTCGATATGCATTTTCTCATTTCCGAAGGGAAGCCGGTGCGGGTGAATTTGATTCATGTTGCCGGGAACACGAAAACCAAAGAGAAAGTGATTCGTCGGGAGCTTCGCATTGCGCCGGGGCAAATTTTCAGCAAAGCGGCTCTGGAGCGAAGCCAACGCGAGGTGTGGATACTGAACTATTTTTCCGACGTTAAAATAGACTATTGGCCCGTGGGCGAAGATAAAATTGATTTGAAATTTACCGTGGCGGAAAAATCCACGGATATGGCGAACATGTCAGCCGGTTGGAGCGAACGGGATAAAATTATCGGCAGCATTGGCGTTGCCATGAATAATTTATTTGGAAATGGCCAAAGGCTGAGTTTTGATTGGAATTTTGGCCGCTACTATCGCTCATTCCAAATCGGCTTCACCGAGCCGTGGCTGATGGATACGCCAACGCTGGCGGGATTCAGTTTTTACGACACAAACCGAGATAGCCGTTGGATTGGTTACCGGCAGCGCAGCAGCGGCGGATCTCTGCGACTGGGGCGTAGATTTCGCTGGCCGGATAACTATTTTCGCGGTGATTGGATTTATCGCATCGACCGCACGGAACTGTGGGATTTTGTGGAGAGCATTGTGCGGGCGAATCCCAACAATATCGTAAATGAGGAATGGCCTCTGACTTCGAGCAGCATCACGCAAATCATTACGCGAAATAGCTTGAATCGTCCGGAATTCCCCACGGAGGGTTCGGAAGTATCGCTTTCCTCGGAATTTTCCGGCGGCTTAATGGGCGGGAATGTCGGTTTTTACAAGCTCACTTTTTCAGCAAGTTGGTTTACGCCGGCGATCTGGAAATTTGTGCTTTACAATCATTCGACGATTGGTTTAATTAACGGTTGGACGAAAACGTCACGTATTCCGTATCTGGAGTATTTTTTCCTTGGCGGCGAGGGCCTTTCCCGATCGACTCCCTTGCGCGGTTACGACGATCCGCTTGCCGGATACGCAACCCAGGCCGGCGGGCGAGTACTGTTAAAATATACGACAGAAATTCGTTTTCCGATCATTCCCAATCCGACGATGTATGGGCTCGTTTTTGCCGAGGCTGGCAATACCTGGGTCAATCTTTCTGATACTGATCCTTTCAATCTCAGGCGATCTGTGGGAATCGGTGCCAGATTGTTCATGCCGATGATTGGTATTATCGGTTTTGATTATGCTTACGGATTCGATAATTACGACGCTGCTACGGGTAGATATTTCGGACAATGGAAACCTCATTTTGTCTTTGGAAAGAGTTTTTAAATTTGAGCGAAAGCAAAGTTTTTAAATTATAAAGAGCTATTGACAACATTTCATCGAAATCAAATAATTCGGAGGAAAAAATGGGTTTGAAGAAACTTTTTAAAACAAGTCTGATCGTGCTGATGTTAGTCGCTTTGGCCGCGCCTGGCTTTGCGCAGAAGCTAAAAATTGGGTATGTCCATTCGAATAAAATTTTAGCGACGTACAAAGATGCGCTCGATGTCCAAAAGAAGATCGATGAGTTGGATCGCCAATATCAGCAGGAAGGCCGCCAGATGCAAGAAACATTGCGTCAGTTGCAGGACCAGTACGACTCGCAGAGTTTGCTGTTGAGCGACACCAAGAAAAAAGAAAAAGAGGCGGAGATTCAAAATTTGATTGCAAAAATTCAGCAGTTTCAGCAGGAAAAATACAACCCACAAACCGGCGAAATTTACAAAAAACAAGCCGAATTGATGCAGCCTGTTTTGGACAAAATCAACGCGATTATCAAGAAAATTAGCGAAGCTGAAGGTTTTGATTTGGTGCTGGACACTGCCTCCGGGAATATTCTTTACGTGAGCAAGCAGGTTACTGATTTGACTGGAAAAATTCTTGAAGAGCTCAATAAGACATCGACCGTTGGCAAAAAATAGGTTTGTCTCGCCGACAACGATATTTTTGGAAATATTCGATTAAACAATATTCATTGTAGCTTGACTCATCGATTTTGTAGAGCCCCCGAACGAGAAAATTCATTTGGGGGCGAGCTATTCTGATGATAAAAGGAGAATTATGGAGCTGACAGTCTCGCAGATTGCCAGGTTTGTTGACGGAACACTCGAAGGCGACGGATCGGCGATAGTGTACGGCGTGGCAAAAATTGAGGACGCCAGGGACGGTGAAATAGCTTTCATTTCCAATCCCAAATATGCAAAATTTATCGAGTCCACTCAGGCTTCCGCTGTCATTGTCGGACATGATTTTCCCGCAACAGAAAAGACAATTATTCGCACTGCCAACCCCTATGTGGCGTTTCTCAGGGTGCTGCGCTATTTTCACCCTCGAAAAGAAATGTTAGACGAGGGAATTCATCCGTCTGCCGTCATTCACCCCTCAGTGTTTGTCGGCGAAGGCACGCGAATCGGCGCTGGCGTAGTTATTGGCAAAAATTCTGTCATTGCAAAAGATTGCCAGATTTTTCCCAATGTCGTCATTGGCGAAGATGTTCAGGTGGGTGACAAAACTCTCATTTACGCTAATGTCACGCTTCGCGAACAAGTCCATATCGGGCGAAATGTGATTATTCATAGCGGCACAGTGATCGGGTCCGATGGATTCGGATTTGCCAGAGAAGGCGAGATTTATCATAAAATTCCCCAAGTAGGCATTGTGATAGTCGAGGACGATGTGGAAATAGGCGCTAATTGCACAATTGATCGCGCTACGTTAGGGCAAACAATTATTCGAAAAGGCGTTAAGTTGGACAATTTGATTCAAGTGGCGCACAATGTGGAAATCGGGGAGAATACCGTCATTGCAGCGCAGAGTGGCATTGCCGGGAGTACAAAGCTGGGCAAGAACGTCGTCATCGGAGGCCAGGTGGGCATCGTGGGGCACATTGAAATCGCAGATCAGGTGACTATCGCGGCTCAGTCCGGAGTGACTAAACCGTTACCGTCGAAAATTGTCGTTTTCGGGTATCCGGCGCGACCAATCATGCAGGCGAAACGCGAAGAGGCGGCGTTACGAAAATTGCCGCAACTGTTAAAGCGCATTTCTGAACTCGAGGCGAAGATTACGCGATTAGAAAATGCTTGATGCTGCGCGTTTGGAATAGGGAATTTTGGTCTACGACAGAAGTCACTTCAAAAATAACGTTGAACTACTTGGTCAGATTGAATCTGAACATTTCCCCTTGCCCCTTTTCAAGGGGAACCAGAAAAGTCCCCCTTTGAAGGGGGACTTAGGGGGATGTTTAATTGCATAAACAACATAATTAGTATAGATATTCATAATTTGGCTAAGTAGCATTGATTGCCTGAAATTATCTAATTATCAATAGTAAGTTTTCAATCAAACTGATTAATGGGAGAAAAATGAGTTGCCAGTTGCATCAGGAAGGGAGTTTTAATGCTTAAAAATCAACGAACGATAAAGAAAGCTGTCTCTATTTCAGGAGTGGGGCTTCACACCGGGAATCCAGCGACTCTTACATTCAAGCCGGCGTCTGAGAATTCCGGCATTCGGTTCAAACGATTGGACATCGAAAATAGTCCGGAGATTTTAGCGGATATTGATCACGTCGTGGATATTTCCCGCGGCACAACCATCGGGCAAAATGGCGTCAATGTTCACACCGTTGAACATGTTTTGGCGGCGATTGCCGGGCTGGAAATTGACAATATTTTAGTCGAACTGACGAATAACGAACCGCCGGTTGGCGACGGCAGCGCCATGCCGTTTGTGAAAATTTTGCAGGAGGCGGGTTTTGAAAGGCAATCGACACCGAAAAATTACATTGTTATCGAGAAAACAATTGCGTATCATGATGATGATCGCAAAATAGATATCGTTGTTGTGCCGTCGGATCAGTTTAGAATCACATTCATGGTAGATTATCAAAATCCGGCATTGGGCACACAATACACTTCGCTGTATTCATTGGAGGATGAATTTATCAAAGATTTTGCGCCGGCTCGCACATTTTGTTTTTTGCACGAAGTGGAAATGTTAAAGGAACAAGGTTTGATTAAAGGCGGCAATGTGGATAATGCTATCGTTATCATTGATCGCAAAATTGACGAAAGTGAATTCGGCAGATTGAAAACTTTGTTTAATATTCCCGAATCCGTTATTTTGGGAGAAAATGGCATTTTGGACGGAAAAGAACTGCGTTTTGTCAATGAGCCGGTGCGCCATAAAGCGCTGGATTTGATCGGGGATTTAGCTTTGTTGGGCGCTCCGCTCATCGGTCACATTATGGCTGCGCGTTCCGGTCATGCGGCAAATGTGGAGCTGGTCAAGTTGCTGCGCAAAGAATTTGAAAAAAAGAAAATTGTTTCGAAGTATCAAAAACGAGCGGCGGGCAAAGGCGTTGTATTGGACATCAATGCCATTCACAAAATTTTGCCTCATCGTTATCCGTTTCTGTTGGTGGATAAAATTATCGATCTGGTGCCTAAAGAACGCGTGGTGGGCATTAAAAATGTCACGGCAAACGAGCCATTTTTCATGGGGCATTTTCCCGGACATCCGGTGATGCCCGGCGTGCTGATAATTGAATCGATGGCGCAGGTTGGCGGCATTCTTTTGCTGGATGCCGAGGAGGATTCGTCCAATAAGTTAGTGTATTTTACGGGAATTGACAATGTGAAATTTCGCAAGCCGGTCATCCCCGGCGACCAATTGCGATTTGAGTTGGACATGGTGAAATATCGGCGCTCCATTTGCAAAATGGTGGGCAAAGGTTTCGTGGGCGAAAATTTGGTCGTTGAGGCTGAACTGTCGGCGGCGGTTGTTGATCGATAAGGTCGCAGCGCAGCAGCAAAAAAAATCAGTGCAGAGTCGCAAAGCGCGCAGAGGAAAAAAACTAATTAATATGCTTTATGTTCTTCGCGTCTTTGCGGTAAGAATGACTTTAGCAGAAAAACGAGAAGGCGATTTTAATACTATTAATGACAAGAACTTTATTTCGCAAGGAGGCTGTTTGGTGCAAATTCATCCGACGGCAGTGATTGATCCAAAAGCGCAATTGGGGGAAGGTGTTTCTGTTGGTCCATTTTCTGTGATCGAAGGCGATGTGATAATCGGGAATGGCACTGAGATCGGTCCGCATGTTTTTGTTCATTCAGGCGTGCGCATCGGAAAAAAATGTCGAATTTTCAAAGGTGCCGTTCTCGGTACCGACCCCCAGGATTTGAAATTTGCCGGAGAAAAAACTACGCTCGAAATCGGCGATAACACGACTATTCGAGAATTTTGTAGCTTGAATCGCGGCACTGTACATCGCAAGAAAACTTCCATCGGCAGCAACTGTCTGTTGATGGCTTATGTGCATGTAGCACATGATTGCGATATCGGCGATAACGTTATTTTGGCGAACGCAATTAATATGGGAGGGCACGTCGTCATCGAACCGTATGCAGCAGTCGGAGGCATGTCGCCGATTCACCAGTTTGTCCGTGTGGGAAGATATTCTTTCGTCGGCGGCGGATTGCGGGTGAGCAAAGACGTTCCGCCGTATGTTTTGGCGGCTGGCGCGCCATTGCAGTACGCCGGAATCAATCGTGTGGGTCTGTCGCGAAAGGGCTTTTCCAAAGAAGCAATGGAAGCAATTCGCCAAGCGTACAAGACGATTTACCGCTCAGGGATGAACACGTCCCAGGCTTTGCAAGAATTGAACAAACAACAAAATCCCATTGCGGAAGTAAAAACTATTATCGAATTTATTGAATCTTCCGAGCGCGGGATTATTCGATAAAAAGTGTGCAGTAGCAAAATAATTTGAAGGAATGCGTGTATTTCAACGGATGCAGGTAATTTCTCAGCGAATGCGATGGATGAATGGCGTTTTTTGAATACCGGTTTTGGCGATGGCTTCAACAATATGGTCATCGATGAGATTTTAGCGACGAAAATTGTACCTGAAACGAAAATACCGATTTTTCGTCTCTATCGCTGGCGACCTTATGCAATTTCTTTGGGTTATCATCAAGATGTGAACGAATTTAATCTGGAGTTGTGCGCGCGGGATAATATCGATTTAGTGCGCCGCCCGACTGGCGGGAGAGCGGTTTTTCACGCGGAAGAGATGACCTACAGCGTCGTGATTCCCAAAGGGCATCCGTTTTTTGCGGAAGATATTTTCACTACTTACAATAAAATCAGTCGGGGATTGTTGCAGGGATTGCGGTCGTTCGGCGTGGACGCTGAACTGGTTCGCCGGGAAGATAATGAAGCGAAAAGTGCCGAATACAAGCAGAGCGTGCCTTGTTTTTCCACGTCGGCGCGATTTGAGATTGCCTTTGGCGGCAAAAAACTTGTTGGCAGTGCCCAGCGGAGGTACGAAAATTCGATCTTGCAGCACGGCTCAATTTTGACGGGCACGTTCCATTTGAATCTGGCGAAATATGTTAAGTTGAAAACTGGGATCACAGAAGAAAGTTTCCGGGAGCAGTTAGACAAAAAGACTGTCACTATTTCTCAAATTTTATCGAAACCTGTAGCTTGGGAGGCGTTAGCGGAGGCGTTGCAGGCGGGTTTCCAAAAAAAATTCAATATCCGATTTATTGATAGCCAACTTACCCCTCGGGAAATGGCAGAGGTGGAAAAAAGGAAGAAAACTTACCCAAACATGAGGAGGAAACCGTCATGAAACGTAACACATTCACGCTCTTTTTGGCCTTGCTGTTTGTTTTGAGTTTTGCCGTGATCAGTTCGGCTCAGGATTTGAACCTGGAAGAAATGGTGCTTCCCCCGAATTATGGCTCAAAACCAGCAAATGAAGCCCAGATGGAAACGCAGTCCAATTTGGACGAAGTCATTCAGCCGTTATTGGACTTGTTCGGTTTTTACAGCGGCGGCGGCTTGTACCACACCGCAGACATTCACGGAACCGGCGGATTTGACGTGGGTTTGCGAGTTATTACAATGATGGTGAAAAATGATCAGAAACCGCCGCTTCCATTTCCAAACGACGAAAATCTGAACGGCGGCGTTTTTCGCGATATGACGCTGATGCCGCTGCCGGTGCTGCAAGCCAGTCTGGGATTGCCGGGGAATATTGAAGCGACCGGTCGATTTTTTACTTATCCCATGGGCGATGGGGACAAAAAAGGAAATATTACTCTGATCGGAATCGGCGTCAAGTACGGTCTGCTGCAAAATATGTTATTGCCGCGGGTCGCAATTGTCGGCGCGTACCACTATCTCACGGTTCCGGCAGACTTCGATTTCGGAAACGTCAGCTCTATTAGCGGCGCCGTTGTTGCGAGCAAAAGTTTTTTGGGCATTTTGGAAGCCTACGGCTCAGTGGGGATTGATTACAATAAATTTGAAGTGGATATGAACCTGCCGGATCCGATCGGCAAAGTAACAAAGAATTACACGAATCAAAACGTTCGCTACATTGTTGGCCTGAAAATTTCGCCCTTCCCGCTGCTGTACATCCATGCGGATTATGATTTCGGAAAGGTGCAAGGCTTTAATGTTGGCGCCGGCGTCAGCTTTAGGTAATAATTATCTCGTCCCCGGTTACGACGTAATCGGGGACTTTTTTCGCACTCTGGATTAGCGCGGACAAAAATGAAACGAATCGCGATACTGGGATCTACCGGATCGATCGGGCGTAATGCGCTGGAAGTGATTGATGCCTATCAGGATGAAATTGAAATAGTTGGTCTCTCCACCCATCAGCGGGTGGATTTGCTTTTTGAACAATGCGTCAAATTTAAACCAAAAGCAGCATGCGTTACCGGCACGAATTCGCCGATTGAAATGATTGAACGCATTCGGAAATTGGGCGTTAAGGTTTTTACCGGAGCGGAGGGACTGAAAGAAATTGCAACCGCTACGGGTGCAAGTATAGTGATCAATGCGCTCGTGGGCGCCATCGGCCTGGTTCCCACGCTGGCGGCAATTGAAAAAAAAATCGACATTGCCCTTGCCAATAAAGAGACGCTGGTGATGGCGGGCGAATTGGTCACGAGTTTCGCCGCGCAAAAAGGCGTGCGTTTGCTGCCGGTGGACAGCGAGCACAGCGCGATTTTTCAGTGTTTGCAGGGTGAAAATATTCAATCTGTGCGGCGATTGATTTTAACGGCGTCGGGCGGTCCTTTTTACAAATTATCCCAAGATGAGCTAAAAAGGGTCACCATCGAGCAGGCGCTCAAGCATCCGAACTGGGAAATGGGACATAAGATTACTATTGACTCCGCCACGCTCATGAACAAAGGGCTGGAAGTCATCGAAGCGTATTGGTTGTTCAAAATTCCTGTTTCACGGATCGACGTGGTTATTCATCCTCAGTCCATTATTCACTCGTTTGTGGAATTTATCGACGGCTCTGTCAAGGCGCAGTTGGGCGCGCCGGACATGAAGCTACCCATTCAATACGCATTGACTTATCCCGAAAGATGGGAGTTGAAAGCCGAACGGGTGAATTTTGCGGAGTTAAAACAATTTACTTTTGAAAAGCCGGATTTTGACAAATTTCCGGCGTTGCGGTTGGCGTATCAGGCAATACAGGAAGGCGGTACGGCGCCGGCGGCGCTCAATGCCGCTAATGAAGTAGCGGTACAAAACTTTCTCCGAAAACGGATCCCGTTCCTGGATATTGCGCGCTATGTGGATCGAGCGCTGCAAAAACATTCGGTGATTTTGCAGCCGGCATTGGAAGATATTTTGGCTGCCGACTTGTGGGCGAGAAATTTTGTGAATGAGGCAATTGATCGGGAAGAGATTTTGCCGGTGAGTTTTTAAAAAATATGTGCTAAATCGGAAATAATTTTCAATGATCAAATTCCGAATTGTCAACATGAGAGAAACATTTGATTTGAGTTTTTTCAATTTGGGAGTTGGTTTTCTGTAGTTTACTATTTATTGGAGAATTCGATGTTAGAAGCGGCATTAAGATTGATTTTTGTTTTAGGCGTTTTAATTTTTATTCATGAATTAGGCCATTTTTTATTAGCAAAATTGGTTGGTATTCGCGTGGAGCGATTTTCACTGGGATTTCCTCCGCGGATGATTGGCAAGAAGATTGGCGATACCGATTATTGCCTGTCGTGGATTCCGTTGGGCGGATACGTGAAAATGGCGGGCATGATCGACGAAAGTTTGGACGATTCGTCGATCACCGGCGCGCCGGACGAATTCATGTCGAAATCGGCTTTTCAGCGCTTTCTGGTTATTTCCGCGGGACCGATGATGAATATTTTGCTGGCAGTAGCGCTCTTTGCCGCTGTTGCCTATTTTGTCGGTGTGAAAGAGCCGGTCGGTTTGGTGGTTGACGAAATGCGTTCAGAACAAGTAGCCCAGATGACAGGGTTGGCTGCCGGCGATCAGATCGAAACAATTAACGGCAAATCTGTCAAAGATATTGGAAATTTCCAGGAGTTTGCGGCCGAGGATGCGGAAATAACTATCACCGCCAAACGCGACACGCAACTCATTACGCAAACTTTTCCCGCGATGTGGATGGATAGCCTTGTTTTTTCGCTGCCTCCGGTGGTGGGAGGTTTGATTGAAGGATCTCCGGCGCAGGGAGCAGGCTTGCAGAGCGGAGACCGAATCGTTTCCATTGAGAATCAGCCGATTAAAACCTGGACGCAATTGACGGAAATCGTGCACAAGCATCCACAAGAGCCCCTTTCAATTGTCTGGGAGCGCGACGGACGGCAATTTTCCGCTGAAATCACTCCCGAATTGAAGGAGCAACAAGGGCAAAAAATGGGATTGATCGGCATCAGTTATCCGGTGAAAGAAAAACATTTCGGAGTGCTTCAGTCTGTGGGTCATGGTTTCAGCTATTGTTGGTTTATCACCAGATTGACTTATCAATACGTCAAATTGGTGATCAAAGGCGAGAAGTCGTTCAAAGATGCCTTTGGCGGCCCAATTATGATTGCTAAAATGGCGCGGGACAGCGCCGCGCAGGGCGAGTCAAATTTTATCATTTTTCTGGCGTTCATTAGTTTGAATTTGGGCTTGATCAATTTATTGCCGATCCCGGCGCTGGATGGCGGTCATCTTTTCTTTTTGTTGATTGAGGCGATAATTCGACGGCCTATTCCCACCAAGACGAAGCTGGTGATCCAGCAGGTGGGAATGGTAATTTTGATTGCGTTCATGATTTTTGTAATCATAAACGATATCGGAAGGCTGCGATAAGCAAATGAAAATTGAAAGCCGGTCCCTTTTGGGCGCTGGCTTTTTTTATTTAAAGCAGAAAAACACTTGACAAAAAATATTTTTTTTGTTATCTTGATTTATAATAAAAAGAGGCATTTGCTCTGTTTTTGCTAATTTTTAATTACAAAACAGGATAAATTCATAATAAAATTTTATTTGAAGAAAACGAAGGGGAGTCGCTATGGTGAAGTTAGCCGACAGAATGGCTCGATTGGGTACTGAAACTGCTTTCGAGGTTTTGGCGAAAGCGAAAGCTTTGGAAGCGCAGGGGAAAGAAGTGATTCATCTGGAAATTGGCGAACCTGATTTTGACACGCCGAGAAATATCATAGATGCGGCAATAAAAGCGCTGAATGAAGGTCAGACGCATTACGGCCCGGCACAGGGATTGCCTGCGCTTCGCGATGCGCTTGCCGAAGATATGAGCAAAAGAAGAAATATTAAAATTACTCCGGATCAGATTGTGGTAACTCCCGGCGGAAAACCAATCATGTTTTTTACTATTTTAGCGCTGGTGAACGAAGGCGACGAAGTAATGTATCCGAATCCCGGTTTTCCGATTTATGAATCGGTGATTGATTTTGTCGGCGCAAAATCGGTTCCCTATCCGCTTCGCGAAGAAAAGGAGTTTAGCTTTGACGTGGACGAGTTTATGTCTCTGATCACTGATAAGACGAAATTGATTATTCTGAATAGTCCGCAGAATCCGACCGGTGGAATTTTGACCAGGGAAGACCTTGAGGCGGTCGCTAAAGTCGCAATGGAAAAAGATATTTACATTTTATCCGATGAAATTTACATCAACATCATTTACGAAGGACAGCACCAGTCCATTGCTTCCATTCCCGGAATGCAGGAACGGACGACCATTTTGGACGGTTTTTCCAAAACTTATGCCATGACCGGCTGGCGTCTGGGCTACGGCGCCATGCCTGCTGATTTGGCGGAAAAAGTGACGCAACTGCAAATTAACAGCAATTCCTGTACGGCGACTTTTTCACAATACGGAGCGTTGGAAGCGGTGGTAGGGCCGCAGGCTGAAGTTGAGCACATGGTTGCTGAATTCAAGAAACGCCGCGATGCCATTGTCGACGGACTGAATCAAATATCCGGTATCAGTTGTCTCAGACCTCACGGCGCATTTTACGTTTTTCCAAACATCAAAGAATTAGGCGTTGACGGCAAAGAGTTTGCAAATCTTCTATTGGAAAAATTTGGCGTCGCTGCGTTGAGCGGCACGGCGTTCGGGAAATACGGCGAGGGTTATCTGCGGTTTTCTTACGCGAATTCAGTTGAAAATATTGAGAAAGCTCTGGATCGAATTGATCAAGCGGTCAAATCATTAAAAAAATAACGGAATGAAATTATTGAGTCGAATTTTGAGGAAGATAGGCCAATGAGAAAGACAGCGCTCTACGAAGTTCATGAAAAACTCGGCGCAAAAATTGTCGAATTTGCCGGCTATCTGATGCCCATTCAATACCGCGGAATTAATGAAGAACATATTCGCGTTCGCAAAACCGTAGGCATGTTCGATGTGTCTCACATGGGACAATTTGAATTTTCCGGAGACAAAGCGGAAGATTTTTTACAATATCTGACCATTAATGATGTTAAATCGCTTGCTGTTTATCAGGCGCAATATAATGCCATGTGTTACGACAACGGCGGCATTGTGGACGATTTGATTATTTATCGCTTCCCGGAAAAATTTTTGATGGTGGTGAATGCCGCTAATATTGAAAAAGACAAACAGTGGATTTTACAGCATTTGTGGAATGGCGTCAAATTTGAAGATCGCAGCGATGAATTTTCCCTCATTGCTATTCAGGGAAGGAACGCCAAAGATGCGCTGAAAAAATTGACCGCAGTGAATCTGGGCGACATCAAAAATTATTGGCTCGCAGAAGGCGCCGTTGCCGACGCCGCGGCGATGATCGCCAGAACTGGTTACACCGGGGAGGACGGATTCGAAGTCATGGTCGCCAACGAGAGCGCGGTCGATGTCTGGAATAAATTGATGGAAGCGGGCAAACCTTACGACATCGAACCCGTCGGACTGGGCGCCAGAGATACGCTGCGCATGGAAGTCAAATATTGTCTTTACGGCAATGACATCGATCAGACGACAAATCCCCTGGAAGCGGGTTTGGGCTGGATAACAAAATTAGATGTGGCGGAAGATTTTGTCGCCAAAGACGCACTGCAACAAATAAAAGCGAATGGCGTCATAAGGAAACTGATCGCTTTTGAATTGCTGGGAAAGGCCATCCCGCGCCATGAGTACAAAATTCTCAATCAGAAAGAGGAAGAAGTCGGCGTTGTCACCAGCGGTATGTTTTCGCCAATGCTGCGAAAACCGATTGGGCTGGGCTATGTTACGAAAGACCTGGCGAAAATCGGGACTGAGTTGATGGTGGATATTCGCGGCAGAAGGATGCCGATGAAAATTGTGAAGCCGCCTTTTTATGAGCGCGATTACTAATGCCGAGTAATTTCTTTCAAATTAAAATTTGAGGCAGGGATGCATTTTGAAATTTGTAATTCAAAAACGTCGCTGCCTTTTTGTATTTTTTAAAAGCTAAAAATTTTTCTCGTGAAAGAAAAAAAATGCTAAAATTCATTTTCCACTTGATTCAGACGTTGTAAATTATTATTTTAAAAATATAAAAACAAACGCCGCGAAAATTAGTGATTTTTACAACGGGAAAACACATGAAAGAGCCGGACGCTTGTGAGAATTGATCTTTTTGTGAACCGGGCGGAGCTTTCGTCTGACAAATTAAATGAACGCCAGATAGCCGTCGTGGTCGATGTGCTGCGCGCGACAACGACCATGGTGACGGCGTTTGCCAACGGATGCAGCGAAATTATTCCTGTGGCGGAAGTCGAACAAGCGCTGCAACAGGCGAAAAATTATCGCGCAAACGAAGTGCTGTTGGGCGGCGAGAGAAACGAACAGGCGCTGCCGGGGTTTGATCTTTCCAACTCGCCATTGGAATATACGACGGATGCGGTAAAAAATAAAACGATTGTGATGACGACTACCAACGGTTCCCAATTATTTGCGCTGGCAGAAATTCCGACAGAAACGATTGTGTGTTCGTTTCTCAATGTGAGCGCTGTGGCGCGCTATTTGCAGAAGAAGGGAAACGATGTCGTATTTTTGTGCGCTGGCAAATATGGAGAATTCGGCTTGGAAGATGTGGTTTGCGGCGGAATGACGATTTCAAAAATAGTGGCTGAAACGCGCGAAAAATTTCAGATGAATGACGGCGCCATCGCCGCCTACAGACTGTATCAATCCTATGACAAAAAAATTAGCCACATGCTTGCCGAAACAAATCATGGCAAGCGGTTGATCGAGATAGGCCGGGGAGCGGATCTTGATTTCGCCGCTCAAGTTGACGCCTACCAAATTGTTCCAGGCTGGAAAAACGGCGCGATTCGTCTGTTAAACAAACCAAAAGAAATTCAACTTAACGGGGATGCCCAGACATGAGCACGCGGAAAAAAATGATCGGTATCGGAATTTTACTCATATCTTTGAGCATTTTCATCTTTTTGAGTTTGCTATTTTTTAGTCAGGCAAAAGATGGGAATGTGTCCGCTGAAACGATGGAGCACCGCATGGGTTTCGCCGGTGGTTGGGTCTCTAAATTTTTATTTGAAAAAACTATCGGTTATGCCAGTTTTATTTTTCCATTACTGATTTTCTTGTGGGGCTTTAATTTTGCTCTGCCGAATCGCATCGTTTTTTTGAAAAAAGTGACGCTTTTTGGTTTGGCTTATGCTTTATTATTTTCAATGGGATATGCGCTTTCATCAATCATTTCCAATTCCTTAAAAGTTCAGGGTTTGGGTTTCATCCCATTTAATCTAATGGATGCGCGCTGGGGGTTGATTGGCGGATCGCTGGCGCGTGTGTTTTTTCGCATTGTCGGAATGGTGGGCAGTCTGGTAATTTTTCCGGCAATCGTAATCATTACAACCGTTTTTGCATTTGAATTCAAGTTAGATGTCATCGTCGGTAAATTGGAGCGCTGGCTCAAGATGGGAGTCGCTTTTGTTACACGAAGATATGATAGAAAAATGTTCAAACCCAAGCGCCCGATTCCTGGATGGCGAGAAATTTTTCAGAGAAAGAAAGGATCTAATAAACGGAAGGATTTTCCGGCAATCAAAATTCCTTCGGACGAACCGCGAGAACCGGCGCCGCAAATTAGCGATATTGAAGCGAAAGCACCGCCTCGTGAGAAACTTCCTGAACCGCCCGCTGCTTCTCCGCGGGAAATAGGGCCGATTGCGAAAATAGCAGGGCCAGAAGCGTTGCGCGGCACGCCTCGCAAATACACGCTTCCGTCTCCCGATTTGTTGGATGCGCCTCCCGAGAATGGGGAGGAAGTTTCCTGGGATGATTTGATGAATAGCGCGAAGACGTTAGAGGAGCGCCTGGCGGATTTTGGCATTCAGGGAAAAGTAGTGGAGATAAATCCCGGGCCTGTCATCACGCGCTATGAGATCGAACCGGCGCCTGGTGTGAAAATATCCAGATTCACCAGTTTATCCGACGATTTGGCTTTAGTGATGCGGGCGAAGCGAATTCGCGTTGTCGCTCCCATACCCGGGAAAGCGGCGATTGGCATCGAAATTCCCAACCGCAAGCCGTCCACAGTTTATTTGCGTTCGATCATCGATTCGGCGCGTTTCCGTTCTAGCGAGTCGCCATTGACGTTGGCGCTGGGGAAAACTATCGCCGGCGATATTTATGTGGATGATTTATCGACAATGCCGCATTTACTCATCGCCGGAGCGACCGGTTCGGGAAAAAGCGTCTGTTTGAACAGTATTATCGCCAGCATTTTGTACAAAGCCACGCCAGATCAGGTGCAATTAGTGATGATTGATCCCAAGCGATTGGAGCTGAGCGTCTATTCGGCGCTGAAGTATCATCATTTAGCCTACCGGCCGGATGTGGGCGAGGAAGTTGTCACCAATCCGTCCAACGCCGTGCCTGTACTGCGGAGTTTGGAGCTTGAGATGGAGCGGCGCTATGAACTTTTGGCAAAGGCAGGCGTGAGACATATAACCGATTACAATAAATGGTTGCACGGAGCAAAATTTGAAACAGAGTCGGAAAAAGAGCTGTTTAAACCCTTGAAATATCTCGTTCTCATCGTGGACGAGCTTGCGGATTTGATGTTGACTGCGGCGCGTGATGTGGAGGAACCAATCGCACGCTTGACACAGATGTCGCGCGCAGTAGGCATTCATCTTATTGTTGCGACTCAGCGACCTTCGGTGGATGTGATTACCGGCGTCATCAAGGCGAATTTTCCGGCGCGGATCGCTTTCCAGGTAGCATCGAAAACGGACTCGCGCACGATTTTGGACATGAACGGCGCTGAAAAGTTGCTTGGTAAAGGCGATATGTTATTTTTGCCGCCGGCAAGTCCGGAACCTGTTCGCGTTCACGCCGCTTTTATTTCGCACGAGGAAGTCAAACGAATTATCAAGCACATTCGCACGCAGCCGATTCAGGAACCGAAATTTGTTTTGCCGGCTGAGGATGAAGTCACCGCGTCGCGATCCGAGCGCTTTGGCAGAAACGATCGCGATGATTTATTCAATGAAGCGCTGAAACTGGTGGTGCGGCATCAGCAAGGGTCGGTTTCTTTGTTGCAGAGAAGATTGAAAGTCGGTTACGCCAGAGCCGCGCGCATCATTGACCAAATGGAAGACGCCGGCTTTGTGGGGCCGTTTGACGGAAGTAAAGCGCGGGAAGTCCTAGTTGATGAAGATTACTTGATAGAGAATGGGTTGATGTAAAAAATAATTGTTACCGGTGCGGACATCGCTGGATTAGCGCAGAATTTATCAAATTGAAGATATAATGAAAAACGAGGGTAACAAAATGAAAAGAATCCTTTGGGGTTTACTGATGACAGTTTTTTTTGTAGTGAACTTTACGGCGCTGAGAGCGGACGTGAAAGCGGATAAAATTGTCAAACAGATTTTAGCAAAATACAAAAATAGCAAAACTTTTAAGGCGGATTTTGAGCAAACTTACTATTGGGTGTTAACTGATAATACAGCGGTACAACGCGGTACAATCTGGTTGGAAGGAAAAGACAAATTTAAAATCCAAACTGAAAATCAACTCATCGTTTCTGACGGAAAAACTGTCTGGACTTATTCGAAAAATACTAACCAGGCGTTAATCGACAACGTGCAAAAAGCAGAGGACATTACTCTGCCCGGGGACGTCATGCTGAGGTTTCTGGACAAATATCGCGCCACTTATATCGGAGAGGAAAGGGCGGATGGAATTGCGTGCCAGCGGTTGGAACTGACTGCTAATAGCGGCGATCAGTTCATTCAGAAGGTTATTCTTTGGGTCGGTAAAAAAGATCCAATCGTGCGCCAAATTGAACAGATCGACCTGAATAAAAATACGAGTACTTATCATTTGAAGGGGATTGAGTTTGATACGCCATTTGCGAAAGATTTTTTTCACTATTCTCCCCCCGATTCGGTGGAAGTTATTGACATGCGCTAGGGATAAATTGGCATTTGTCACTAATGAACAGGCGGGTTTAGGCTCGCCTTTGTCACATTAACGAGGAAGATTTTTGCTTTATTGCCCGCTGATTTTTTATGGCATTATTTTTGTATTAATTAATTCACTAACCAAATATTGTGATTTTTGACCAATTCACTATCATTTTTCTGAATAATTTATCTATTAAACGCAAAATTAAGAATTTTCAACAAATGCATCAACTATTTGAAAATTAAGAAGAAAAGATGTGTTGAGTTGTTAACGATAATAAAACCATGTGATTAAAATAGATAATCTGTAACTATGGGTATTCCGAAAGCCGCTACTTACCAGTACAATCGCTTTTTTGAACGAGCATCATGCTTCAGCATGGTGTTATAATCCAGACCAAAAAGTAAATAGCGGCTGCAGCAGCTTACAAGCTGAATAGTCACGATAATATTTATTTTAATTCCCGGCGCACGAAACGAAAATTGAAATGTGTCATCAAATAATGTGTCTTGTATCACTGAAAAATTTCACTTTGCGCATTATTATTGTCAGTATATTTTTGGCTAATGAAATGACGAGCTTGAACACTTATTGCGCCGGGACCTGGGAAAAAAATCGGGGAGTTTTTTGTAATGGAAAAAATGGATTTTAGCGGAGAGCGCCAGCTCTCGATTCAAGATTACATCCGCATCATTTATCGTGGCCGATGGATAATTCTCATATCCTTTGTCACAGTGCTTTTTTTCGTCAGCTACTACACATTCACGGCGACGCCGATTTATCGTTCAACGGTCAAAGTGATGGTCAAGGACAATGGCGGAGTCCAGAAAACTTTGTTTAATGTTGTTGATTATATGGAAAAAGAGAAAAAAATCAACAACGAGGTGGAAATTTTGAAGAGCCGCATCTTAGCGGAAAACGTTGTCCAAGAGCTTTACAATTCGGACAAAGCGGATCAGCTAATTATTCTGGGCAATGCCTCGCCTAAAAAAAGCAAGGGTTTTGGTTTTTTTAGAGCGATAAAATCCTTTCTCTCCGCATTGTTTTCTGAAAATAACAAAAATACGCTGCCAACAGCGGATTCTGAAAATTTGAAACATCAAAGAATTGTGAGCAGTTTGCAGGGCAGAATCGTCATCGAACCGGTGCGTAACACGGACATGATAGACATTAGTTTGACTGCCGAATCGCCGGAAGAAGCGGCATTTTTGGCGAACACTGTCGCTCGTGTTTATCAGGAGCAAAACCAGTCTGAGAGCCGCGAAGAAGTGCGCAAGGTAAAGGATTTCCTGCAGAATCAGCTCAATATGTTTCAGGCGCAACTGCACAAGTCAGAACAGGCGTTGAAAGACTACCAGGAAAAGAAAAAAGTGATCGCGCTGCCCAAGGAAGTCGAAGAGATGGTGACAAAATTAGCTGAATTTGAATCCATGTTTCACGGCGTCGAGATAGAGCTCAATTCCAATAAAGAACGTCTGGCTTATATTGATAAGCAACTGGAACAAAACAGACAGTACATCAATATGGACAATATTTTGAAGGCGCCGTTGCTGGACGAGTTGAGCCAACAGATGGCAGAGTTGCAGACGAAAAGAGCAAAATACATCGCCGCGCTCATGGACGAAGGCGTGTACGATCCTGCCAATCCTGACAGTAAATTGCGGCAATTTGACGAGCAGGAAAAGGTGATCCGGGAAAAATATAAATCCGAAATCACACAACTGGCCAGCGTGGAAACCGTCGATCCGTTAGCCATGTCACAAAACTTGTTGCAAAGAAAATTAGAAATTGAGGCGACTATTCAATCATTGCTGCCCAAGATAAAAACATTGAAATCCATTGTTGACGACTATAATGCAGACCTGGAGAAAGTGCCGCAACGCTCTCTGGAATTAGCGCGTCTGGAGCGGGCGGCAAAGCTGGACGAAAAGATAACGCTGATGATGAAGGAGAAATACGAGGAAAGCAGAATTACTGAAGTGGGCCAGCTCGGAAACGTGCGCATTATTGATCCGGCGAGAGCAAATTACATTCCCATTTCGCCAAAAAAGAAGATGAATCTGATTCTGGGTATCATCGTTGGTCTCGGTCTGGGCTTCGGCATCACTTTTTTGCTGGAATATTTTGATAATTCGGTCAAATCTCCCGACGAAATTGAACGGATGGGTTTGTCAATTTTGGGCACAATCCCGGTCATTCAACTGGATGAAGCGATGCGCAAAGTAAATCAAAATGGAGACAATGGATTTACGAGGAACGGAAATTTCTCTGA
Source organism: Calditrichota bacterium (assembly GCA_013152715.1). Classification (NCBI taxonomy): domain Bacteria; kingdom Pseudomonadati; phylum Calditrichota; species Calditrichota bacterium. The sequence goes on along the minus strand of JAADFU010000034.1, from coordinate 3,519 downwards.
AGCACGCGTCATCGCCGGCAGGCTCATTACCCATTTCGCACCGAAATCGCCCATTGCCGAGGCGTATCGATCGCTGCGTACAAGCATCCAGTTCTCCCGCGCCGACAAACCTCTGAAAACTATAGTTTTTACTTCTGCCGAACCCAAAGAAGGAAAATCGACGACGGTCGTCAATTTAGCCATTGCGATTGCTCAATTAGGCTCGCGGGTGCTGTTGGTGGACAGTGATCTGCGCCGGCCGGTGATTCATTCTATTTTTGATTTAGATCGTTCGCGCGGGTTATCAAATTTTCTCATCGGAAAAATTTCATTGGATGAGGCAATATTCGAGTCTGACGTTGACAATCTCAATATTATGCCCAGCGGCACGCTTCCGCCGAATCCGTCTGAGTTGCTCGGTTCAGTCGCTATGAAAAATTGTATTGCTGAATTAAAAAATCGCTTCGATGTCGTGTTGTTTGACAGTCCGCCAGTGTTGGCAGTGACCGACGCCGTTATTTTGAGCTCGGAAGTTGACGGCGTTGTCGTTGTTATTAAAGAAGGGCAGACGAATCGCGAGGCGGTTAAAAGGTGCTACGGCATTCTGCAAAAAATACCTAACCGGCTGCTGGGCGCTGTGCTGAATGGAATTCATGTGAACGGTTTTCATGGCTACGGATACTATTACTATTATCATTACAATTACTATGGCAAAGAACAAAAACAGAAGAAAAAAAACATGCTCAAAAAAGATTATTAATGAAATGAGTTCAGAATTGCTTTTTTATTGATTACAATTAAAATTGAATCTCGGTCTTGAAAAAATATTTTTAATGTTAGCTGTGCGCCACAAATGAAAAATTGATGAAATACAATTTTTTTGTTTTCTTGAAAATGAAAATAGCAAGCGATTAATTATTAATTGATAGGTAAAGTGGTTAAGTTTACGAAATAATTGTTGACTTTGAAAATAAAATTTCTTAAATTTAGCACTAATAAAAGATAGAATAGAATTTGATTTAGCAACTTAAGTTTAACAACTACAAACAAACAAGTTTTTTTTCAGTTAATTCAACTAGTTTATTAACAACTCGTAAGGTGGTATGATGAAAAGTGCAAGTTTAAGTTTTCCGCGGAACACATTGAATCAAGCGGAGAAAGCGCTGAAAGGGTGGAAAGATTTAAAGGAGCAAATTAACGTTCCCAATATGTCGATCAATGAATTTGAGAAACAATTGGCGGACGCAACCAAAAAGGTTGAACTGGCAGAGCGATTGAAAATTGAGCGGAGTCAGGCAGTCAAGGTTCGCAACGAAAGCTTGAAAGTTGTCTGGGATCTGACCAAAAGAGTTCGCAACGCGGCAAAAGCAACCTTTGGCGACAGTTCCAAAGAAATTGAAAAATTCGGCGGTAAATCTTCCCGCAGACGCTCACGAAAGTCGGATGAATTTTAGTTTCGAGATAGTTGCTCCTTCATGATGTTGTTCCCAATGATGATTGAAGTAAAATTTTTGACATAAAAAAGCTCAAGCTTGGTAAGAGTTTGGGCTTTTTACATTTGATTTTGCTGCAAAAATGGACTATTTTCAAAAATGCCAGGCAATAGCAAGCTGTATCATCAATAGCTCTCGTCCCAGCGTTGTTTTGACAAATACCCGGTTAGAGTGGACTCATATTCTAAAACCGGAGAAATGCTTCATTACTTAAAAAATGGCAGGTTGGTTTTTAAAAGATGAAGGGACGTCGCACCGATTTCATCGGTTGGCTGGCACTATTATTGCTTAGAACATTCTAATTTAAATCCAGCGCGTGAATTTTGGTCATAAAGCATACGTCGGAATCTTTTTTAGCAATAAGGATAATAATCATTATGCCTCAATTTTTATCGCATTCCATCTTTGGCGAGTTGAACCAAATCCCTCATTGGTACGCAATCTCCACAAAAGCGCGACATGAAAAAAAAGTTTTTGAGCGGCTGACAAATAAAAAAATCAATGTTTACTTGCCGCTGCAGAAAAAATACCGAAAATGGAGCGACCGCTACAAGCTTGTCGATGAACCATTGTTTAGCTGCTACATTTTTGTGCGTATCGCCCTCAAAAACAGGCTGGATGTTTTACAGACCGACGGCGTGGTGCGCATTGTTTCTTTCAATGGAATCCCGGCGACGATTCCGGATTCTCAGTTTGAGGCAATCAAACGCGCGCTGGAAGAACATCCCGGCGATGTGGAGAAAATAGATTATTTGACGCCAGGCCAGCGCGTGGAAGTCATTCAGGGATCGCTTAAGGGAATTCAGGGCACGCTGGTTCAGGTCAAAAACAAGCATCGGCTTGTTTTGCGCATCGATTCTATCATGCAAGCCATTTCCGTCGACATCGACTTTCGTGATGTGAAAATTCTGAACGATGAGATGATGGAACACGCTAATTAAACCAGATATACTTATTTCAAAAATAAAAGACAAAATAATTTTATTAATGTGCTTACTCTAAAAAAGAGTTAAAGGTTAAAATCCTCAATTTTTTCTGTTAAGCTATTTTGTCACCAAACTGATGCATGGTGTTATCAATTAAAAATATGAATGATCAGCTAGAAAATATTCTTGTAAATATTACGTTTAAAAACAATGTAGGGGAAGCATATATGCGTCCCCTACAACCTAATTTCAATAAAAATAGTTGATCGTAAAATTTAACTGGTCATTGGTATTAAAAATGATTGACGCTGATAAATTTAATTGTAATGAAAAATTGTGGCAATACAACAGGGGAGGACAACTGTGAATATTGACATCAAAGACATCATCGACATGTCGCTGGAAGCGGGCAACGCAATCATGGAAGTTTACCAATCCGGCGATTTTAACGTTGAGATCAAAGATGATAATTCACCTTTGACGCGCGCTGACAGCGCTTCTCACGAAATCATCAAAGCCCGTCTTCAGGAAAAATATCCGGAAATTCCGCTGATGTCCGAAGAGGGAAAAGAAATTCCTGATGAGCAACGCAAAAATTGGGAGATTTTCTGGCTGGTTGATCCTCTTGACGGCACCAAAGAATTCATCAAACGAAACGGCGAGTTTACCGTAAATATCGCGCTCATTCGTAACAATTATCCGGTGCTGGGAGTAATTTTCGCGCCGGTGTTGAATACATTGTATTTCGGAGAAGCCGGCAAGGGCTGCTATAAACAGCTACTCGGCGAAAAAGCCAGTCCCATTCATGTTGCTGATGGTTCTGCCGATGGCGTTATTGCGGTGAAAAGCCGTTCCCATTCTTCCGAAGATGAAGAAAAAGTTTTGCGCCAGTGGAATATCGTGGACACAATTAACAAGGGCAGTTCTCTGAAATTCTGTATGGTCGCCGAAGGGAAAGCGCATATTTACTACCGTCATGGCCCGACATGGGAATGGGATACCGGCGCCGGACAGGCGATTGTCGAAGCTGCCGGCGGAACGGTGACTGCTAATGGCGAAAGATTGCGTTACAACAAGCAAATTATCAAAAACGGTTCGTTTCTGGTGAAAAATGAATAAGC
>JAADFU010000033.1 GCA_013152715.1 Calditrichota bacterium | reverse complement strand
ATCAAATACAGCCATTATTTGACGCTTACTCTGAACAGACTATGACTCAGGTCAGCTTGCGGTTTTGTATTTCGCATCCGGCGTGTCACACCGTGATTCCCGGAGCAAAGACTCCGCAGCAGGTCGCGGACAATTGTCAGGCATCGGATTTTGGGCCTATCCCGGGAGAGATGATTCCGCAATTGGGAGATTAATTTGCAAACTATCTGTCCGGGCTAAAGGAAATTGCCACCGAGACACAGAAAAAAACTCCGTGATCATAGCCGCTCTGGGGTGAGAAATCGCGACAAAAAAATACAACGCATTTTTCACTAAACTTTTTCTTCAACATTTCGTAAATAAAAATAAAAAAAATTACAAAGCAAAAGAAATCGCTTGATATTAAAGAGAAATTTTAATAAATTAATTACAACAGAGTAAAGTAGTCGGGAGAACCTCGATTGAGATTTCAAGCTAATTGGGCAATTGAAATAAGGACGATGGAGGGTTGAGCAAAGAAAATTGTTACTGAAAAACAGCTTCGAGCGGCGACATGAGTTTTCTTTTCTCGTAATTTGGGGATAAGCAATAATTCTTTCCCGTCGGAGAGGAACGCTCTGACGATTCTGATCTCTGCCCTCCTGCGCGTCAAAAACTTACCGAACTTCACTGAGCGAGCAGCGATGACTTGCACGCGAAGAACATATCTCATCTGTTTTTTTTTGATCGCACTGATGCAGTTTGCGGTCGGCGGGGATCTATTTTCTGAAAATAAAAAGAAAGGCGATTCTTTCGATCCCCTGATGCATTCGAGGCGTATTATTGTCAAATTTACCGAGTCCGTCAAATTTGCTAGCCAAAAGGGAAAAATAATAACCACCGCATCCTCTGCACTCGATTCTTTGAATCAAATTTTCGGCGTTTCCGCCATGCGCCCGGTCTATCCTGCTTTGGCGGATTTTCCCCAATCCGTGAAAGAATTCTTTTCCAAATTGTTCGTTATTGAATTTTCCCGGGAAATCGATGTTGCTGACGCGCTGGAGAAATATTCGCGATTGTCCGCCGTGGATTTTGTGGAGCCGGATTATTTCTATTTTTCGACTTTTTCCGAACCTGCCGCCCGGCAGACGCCGGAAAGACAATTGTCTCTCCGATTCTCTCAAAAAGAACAAAGTCAATCTCTCAAAATAGCAATTTTGTCGCCGGATGGCAGCGGGCTTTTTGCTGCGCCGGAAATTTTATTGAAAGACAGCGCTGAAAAGCGCGACGGCAAATTGAAATTTTACGGCGGTCTGGCGATGGTTGACTTCGTGGGCAATTGCGTTCGCGCCTGGGCTGGCGACCTCGATGAAAAATATTCCTTGAAAATTTTGCCTCTCAGGGCAGGTACGGTTGCGGCGAGCGGTGCAGGAGAGTTTTCCGCTTCCGGTATCGCCCGATCCGTCATGTCCGCTGCGCAAAAGAAAGCGGGCGTGATCGTGCTTCCTTTTTGGGGCTATGGTGTGTCTCAGACGCTGGAGGCGGCTCTTGCGGCGTGCGATTCAATGAATTGTGTGTTGGTGGCTGCAGCCGGGGAAGAAAACAGCGGTGCCCCGGTGTACCCGGCGGCATTCAAAAATGTGCTGGCAGTTTCTGCCGTAAATTTGCGGGGAGAAAAAATCCCTTCGGCAAATTACGGCGATTACATCGACCTCTCGGCAGCCGGTTATTTTTCGCAATGGGAAACGATTCCCGATTCTCTGCAAAGATTTCTCTCGCCGACGATTCTGGCAGCCGGCCACGTTGCCGCCGCCGCCGCGATTTTGCGGGCGGAATTTCCTGATCTGATGCCACGCGAAATTCGAGAACGGCTGATTTTCAGTTGTGACAATATTTATTTTGCCGATGCGCCTACGTTCGGAGCTCTGCTCGGAGCAGGAAAGTTGAATCCGGGGCGAGCCATGAAGGGCGTGCGCGCGCCAAATATTATCGTCAAAAAAATGAATTTTCGCAATGAAATAGACCGCGCGGAAATTAACCCGGGAAATCGGGTGGCGATCTTTTTTGAGTTGCAAAATTTGTCGGCGGAAGCGCACAATGTTCGCATTCGGCTGCTGGTTTCCGACGCCATGATTGGCATGGATCGGACTGAAATTACTCTGGAGAAACTGGGCTTTGGTGAAATTTATGCCAATAAAACAAGTCCGCTGCAAATCAGACTGCCTTCTCATTTTCCGGAAAATTACCAGCCGCAAGTCCTGTTGAGCGTGGAGACAGCGGAAGGTTTTCGCACGCAGCGCGCCTTGCGGCTGCGAAAGGGACTGGTTGCGCCGCAGGAATTTCATCTGCAAAGCGCAAATCCGATTACTCTTGTCTGGAAAAAAAATCCAGCGTTTGCGGGGTACAAAGTCTATCGCAAAAATGCATTTTCCGGCGATTATTTTCAATTGCTGACAAAAGAACCGCTATCAGATTCACTTTTTATTGATAGCGCGGCAGAGATTGGCATTCTGTCCGAATACTACGTCACAGGAGTGGACAGCATTGGCAGGGAATCTGTTCCGGCAAAATCGCTGCAAGCCCGATTCATTCCGCCGCCGGAATTTTCTTTCAGTCCGGCAGACACGGCAGTCTTTGTGAAAGATTCCATTGAATTTCAGGTTTCGCTGACGCCGCCGGACTCATTGTATTCGTTGCATTATTTTTGGTTTCTGAATGATTCGCTCCGGGCAGAGGGCAAAAAATTAATTTTACCGCAGGAAAATTTCTTCGCCGAGAAAGACACGCTGCGGTTGCAAATTTCCGATTCCGGCGGCGCGGTCGTTTCCCAGCACATCTGGCTGCTGCAGCGAGAGGAAAATTTTCCGGTCGAAAAGCCTGAAATTGTCCAAAAATATCCGCCGGCGGATACCACAATTTTGTTTCCCGATTCTTTGTCTTTTTCTGTCAGCTTGCGTGCCGCAATGAATGATTCTGTGCGCTTTTTGTGGTTTGTGAGTGACTCATTGGCTGCCCAGGGCGCGGATTCATTTTTCATTTTTCAGCCCGCGCCCGAGATGACGCCGCCGGAGACGATTCGCGTCCACTGCGAGGTTGCGGATACGGTTTTGTCACAGCAATGGGTAGTTAATTGGGATTTGCCCGTTCAGAAGGTCGCGGCGGTTATTTTTTCGCCTGCCCGAGACACGACAATTTTTGTCGGCGATACGCTTCTGTTAGAAGTTAATTTGCCGGAAAAAATTGACAGCCTTTTTGCCTGCTTCTGGGGCGGAAACGGCGAAACTGACAGCAGCGAAAGTCGGCAGCGTTTCCTTTTTGCGGCGGATAGCGCCGGGACAGACACGATCATTTGCCGCTATTTTTCAGCAGATTCAGAACGGACGCATCAGTGGGTCATTTCTATTTTGCGGAGAAATTCACCGCCGCTATTGCGCGCTAATTTTTCGCCCGGCGATACGACTCTTTTTGTCGGTGACACGTTGAAATTTCTAATCCAAGTGAGCGATGCCGAGGAAGATTCGCTGCGTTTCCTCTGGCAGGTCAATGGCGTCGTCGATTCGACGGCGGATTCGCTCTCGTTCGTTTTTTTGAGGCAGGAAGTGGATTCAGCGGAGACGGACACGGTTTCGTTCATTGCGTTTGACGCCGATACCAGCGTGCAGTTGGACTGGGTGGTCTCGATTTTGGAGAGAAAAAATCACCCGCCGATTTTCAAAGAAATTTTTCCCGATTCCCAGTTTGTCGTTTTGAAAAATGATTCCTGCCTTTTTTCCGTGTCTTGTGTCGATGCAGACAGCGACTCCGTCTCTTTCCGCTGGTGGGTCGATGGTAAATTTGACAGTTCGGCGCATGATTCCAGTTTTTTGTTCAAAAAGTCGGATTTGACAGATTCGCTCACAAGGGTCAAGGTCGCTGTCGGCGACGGCAAAGATTCGACAATTTACGTCTGGGAAGTTCGCTCCGCGCAAATTGACACGGCGCCGTCCGCATGGCGATTTTTCCCGGCGCAGGACACGATTTTTGTGGCTGCGGGCGATTCTGTGATTTTCGGCGCGGAAAATGCAGATTCCACAATTATTTTTAACTGGACTCGCGACGCATTTCCCGATTCAATTTTTCGCGGCGCAGATTACATTTTTCGTTCCCAGCCAACATTTTTGCAGGAAATAGTCTCTGTTCGCGCCGAGAAAAATGATTGGCAAAAAGAGCGGCAGTGGGTGGTCGTCGTTGCGCCGGACACTGCGCTCACTAATTTGGCGCGAATCATGTTTTTTCCTGAAAATGACTCTATTTTTGCTGCACCCGGCGATTCGATTCGGTTTCTCGTCCGCGTGCCTCGCTCCCAGGCAAGCACCACATTTTTCTGGAAAATTTCCTCGGCAAAGGGGCAGTTAACCGGGGACAGCGCTTTGGTGCGCTTCATCGCTGACGATTTTCAGGCTCCTGAAACGCTGCGCGTAAAAGTTCAGCTTTCAGATTCTGTGCACGCGCATCAGTGGATTATTTTCGCAGCAAAGAAAACTTTGCCGGTGCCAATTATTCTTTCGCCGGATCGCGAACGTCGCGTCAGTGAATTTGACGCTTTTCGCTGGCAGCCCGATTCTAATCTAACGAAAAGCGCGGCTGGAAAAAAATTGAAGTACGTGATTCAATTGAGCGCCGATTCTTCGTTTTCGGAAATTTTCAGCAGCGATACAGTGCAGACGACGCAATTTTCTCTGTCCGATTGCAGTCAGCTTGAAAAGTTGAAGCCGGAAAAGATTTTGCACTGGCGCGTCCGCGTCCTGGCTGGGGACGGCGAATCTTCTCCGTTTGCTCTGGCGAAATTTCCCATCGTTTTTTATCCGGAGTTTTCCACAGTCGCCCAATTCGGAAGCGAAATTCAATCTGACGGCATTGCCCTGAGTTGGCAGCTTTCCTATCGCGGCAAATGTCGGGGGTTCAATCTTTACCGCAAGAACGGCGAGAATGGCGACTTTGTCAAAGTGAACGAACATTTGATCAGCGGCGGCGCTGAATTCCATTTCACTGATAATTTCCAGACCAACGCCACTGTTTTGCAGTACAAGTTAGAAGAGATTTCTCAATCCAATAGAAAAAAAGAGCACCAAACAATTCGCGTGGAAATGCCGCTTCCCAATGACTATTCTCTGTCGCAAAATTCGCCCAATCCGTTCAATTCGTCCACTTCGTTCCGCTTTGAAATTCCGCGCGCGACACATGTGGCCATTGAAGTTTACAATATTTTGGGAAAAAAGGTGAGAACCCTGATCAACGAACGCCGCGAAGCGGGTTTTTACACGGTGTATTGGGACGGTATCGATGACAACGGCGAACAGGTGGGCAGCGGAATTTATTTTTACAACATGGCTGCGGATCAATTTCATGCGACGCACAAAATGATTGTGGTGCGATAGTGGCTAATCGCAGCGCTTTTGCCTGAAAAAATATTCCTCAAAAACAAATTTCAATTTTCGAAATTTGCGAAACCTTTGCCGCAAGTTTGAGTAAAAAAATAAAATTCATTCGCGAAATCTCCCTCAGTAATCTAATTCACTGCACTTTAAAACCAAAAAGGAGAAAAAAATGAAATTTTCTCGCCTACTCATTGTCTTTCTGCTTTTTCCGCTGCTGTTATTTTCTCAAGTCAAAATTAACGGAAAAGTCATTGGTGCCGACGGAAAGCCGCCGGTTTTGGCGCATGTGCATCTGAAAAACATTGATCTGAATGTGGGAGATGTGCTCAAAACCGAAAAAGTGAATCCGGATGGTTCTTTTGAAATCACGGCTGATGAAGTTGGGGCTTACTATTTGCTGTTCACAGCAGCGAATCATGATTATGCGATGGTGCCGCTGATTGTCGAAGGAAAAATGGAGCCCGTTCGTCTCACGATAAAATTAGCGACGCTGCCGTACAAAGAAAAATTCGACGAAGTGAAAATTACCGGCGACTGGAACGATTTTAGTTTCAAAAATCCGGAAACTATGACGCCGCAATCAGACGGGACTTTTATTTACGAAAGGGATGTCGAGGCTGACACTCTTGCTTATCAATTGCTCGGTTTGACAAAAAGCCCGCGCAGCGTCAACGGCACTCAATCGGATCGTTACGTCTACGATGGAGGAGGAGATTATCGGTCAATAGTAAAAATTAACGGCGGGAAAGCGAGAATTAAATTTGACCCTGAAAAAATAATGCAAATTCCTGCAGAGAAGAATCTCGTTGAAGTGACTTTTGAAAATAACAAGGATTTTCAGGAAATGTGGGCGATGCAGAGCCTTGTGAGCGAAAACGGGAAAAAATACCTCGCTGGAATGGGCGAATACCGCAAAACGCATGAAGACATCAAGAGTTACAAGTACGACTGGAATCCCGTAATTGAAATTCTGAAACAAAAATTAGAGAGTGACGCGCCTCTTTTGGTGCGACAATTTGCCGGGTGTGAGCTGGCTACACTTTTAATGTACCGGGCGGATGTTGACACAACCACACTTGCCAAAGTGGGGAAAATGTTGCCTTACGAGTCTCCGTTATGGGCGATGAATAGCAATTTGCCCATGATGATCTATCGCGGCGGAGATTATTTGCCGCAAGTTTTGGAGCAATTGAAAGAGCGAAATCCCATCCGAAAAGTGAGAGCGACTGCGCTGTCCAGTTTAGCACTGATGGCAGATTACAAAGGCGAGAAGGAAAAGGTTAAAAGATACTACGCTGAATTAAAAGAAAAATATGGCGATATCAGGGACGTTGAGTTCACGCTCAGGAAGCTTGACCCCAACAAAAAAATTAGGGTTGGCGCAAAAGTGCCTGATTTTGAGGTGCAACTTTTGAACAGTCAGGAAAAAATTTCCGCCAAATCCCTTTTGGGAAAATATTATTTGTTGGATTTCTGGGCGACCTGGTGCGGTCCCTGTGTCGGCGAAATGGAAAATTTGCACAAAGCGTACGAGCAATTCAAAGACAAAGTGCAATTCATCAGCCTGTCGCTGGATTTTCAAAAGGAAAAAATTGCCGAGTTTCGGGCGAAAAAGTGGAAAATGCCCTGGATTAACGCTTATTTGAACGAAGATCCGAACAAAGAAGTCGCTAAAATTTTTGAAGTCATGGCGATTCCCAGACCGATTTTAGTGAATCCTCAGGGCGTCATCGTTGCTTTGGAAGGTGAGTTGCGAGGGCAGCGTCTGCTGGATACGTTGGCGAAATTTACGCAAGTAACAAAAACAAAATAGAACGAAAACGCCCCTGCAAATCAAGTTTTTTGGTTTGCGGGGATTTTTTGATTATTTGAAAAAAATGAGGAGATTTACCATCGACCGTAGTGAAATAATTCCCAAGAAACTCTTGCTTCCGCCGATCGACATCTGGGCGAATCAGTGGCTTTTGCTGACGAGCGGCGATTTTAAAACCGGAAAATTTAACACCATGACCGTTGCCTGGGGCAGTTTCGGCGAGATGTGGAATAAGCCGTTTGCGCAAGTGGTCGTTCGTCCCACGCGTCACACGTTTGAATTCATGGAAAAGTTTGACACATTCACGCTAACGGCATTTCCCGAAAAATACCGCAACGCGCTTTCGTTGCTGGGCACAAAATCAGGACGAGACGGCGACAAAATCAAAGAAGCCGGTCTGACGCCGATTGAGTCAAAAAAAGTGGCGGCGCCGACTTTCGCCGAGGCGGAGTTGGTCATTGAATGTCGGAAAATTTACTGGCAGGATTTTGATCCGAGCCATTTTTGGGATAAAGGTATTGAAAAAAATTATCCGCTGAAGGATTACCATCGCATTTATTTTGGGGAGATTGTTTCGGTTCAGGCGACGGAGCGCTACGTCGACCTGCGCGAAAATGAGGAAAGAGATGAAAAAATATGAGTTTTTTTACTTGGCAGGAATTTTCGTCATCATTTTAAGCTTGGCGTATTATTTCATTTCTTCATCTCCGGTACTCACAACACCGGACGGCGCCGTTGTTAATCTTACCGGCGAAAAGGGGGAGATCGATTCCACGGCTGCGGTCGATGACGCTATCAGCAGCTTTTTTGAAAAGGAACGCGCCGAAAAAATGAAACTGCTCTGGTTCACCGTCCCGATTGGTATTTTGCTGCTCGGGGCAGGCGTGAGAGTGAAACGAAAAATTGAGGGACCTGATCTTTTCATTGACAGAGAGGATGATGGTGAGGAATTTTGAAGCGCGAGAAATTTTGCCTTATTTCAAATGTTTCACGATTTCATAAATGGCAACGCCGTAGGCAACGGAGACGTTGAGCGATTGTTTTATTCCGAACATGGGAATTTCCACCGCCAAATCTGCTAAGGCAATGACTTCGTCGGACACGCCGGTAATTTCATGGCCAATCACCAGACACAAGGGAAAATTGTATTCAACTCGAGAAAAATCGAGGGGCGCGTCCGTGTGTTCCAACGCTACAATTTGGTATCCCTGCGCTTTGAGCGCGCGCACTGCCTGTTCCGCAAAAGGTACATATTCCCAGGGCACGCTTTTTTCCGAACCCAACGCTGCTTTTTGGATTTCCGCCCGGGGAGGCGTTCCTGTGATGCCGCAGAGGTACAATTTTTCCGCTCCGGCGGCATCAGAGGTGCGGAAAATGGAACCCACATTGTGCAAACTGCGAATATTGTCAAGCACAACGCTCACGGGCCTTCGCGGACGATTTTGGATTTCAGTCAACGAAGGCGATGATTGAATTTTGTCAAGATAGTTGATTTTTTTCATTGCAATTTTTTGCTTTTTAAGAAAATTGTCTGCCGGGTAAACAGTGCATTACGAACCAACAAATCGCGGATTCACCACGTTGCTGTAAATTGATCCAAAAGTGTAGCCTACACCGATTGAAATTGAGTAATTGTACTGGGTCGCCAATTCCTTTCGATGCAATAAAATTTCTTCTTCGGATGCGCCTTCGCTGGAAAGAGCCAACTGATCATGGATGCGCGAAATTCTTCCCCGAACGCGTAGCGAAAGCCCCTCGAATAAACGCAAACTGAAGTAAGTGTTAAATTGCAATTTATTTTTGGAAAAATCATGGAAATAATGAGAACCTCTTAACGTTGTGGAAATTGATCCCCATTTGTCTTTAATTTCAAAAGTGGCGGACAATTCCTGTTTCATTAATTTTTCCGACCATTTGTCATAGATTGTTTTTTCATAATATTTATTTTTTGCAACGCCCAACAAATACAAAAAACGTAACTCATGCCGTGTGGATTCTGAATAAGGATAGTAATTGTATTCAATAGCAGGCGCTATGCCCACGCCGAGTTTTGTGTTTGAGTAAATGGATGAATTCACCGATGTAAAACCGCCCACAGACCAGTGGTCTGTGATGCTTTTGACGATCATTCCAAAAAATCGCTGGGACCGAGTGATGCTTTTGTAAATACTGCCACTGATGTCGTAGCGATTCTCGCGGTACTCCGAATGAAATGAAAAATGCGTTTTTAGCTCCGGTGTTACGCGATCAGCAGAAACCGACCCATCGAGCGCAATTCGTGTGCGCGATTCTTCGCCGTTCAGATCGGTGTCTGTGTCAAAGTTGAATACCCAATAATTCCATTTGTCGCGAATAGCCTCTTTGCGAGGATTACGCTGCAATGAAATATTTAGCATGTCAGAGATCGGCGTCTGCGCGGCGTAACGAGCCAGCCCGATTTTCAATTTTTGCACAATCATGCTGCGAATTTCATCTTTCGTGTGAATTTGATTGGTGGCTAATTTCAGGGTGTCGTTCATGCCGACAAAATTTTTCTGCCCGATAAATGTGAAAGTGTACTCTCTGCCGCCACTGCCGTTTCTCTCTGTTGTCACCAAAACGTGCACTTGCGCTTCGTTCCGATCTCGAACATAATTGACAAAATTCACATGGGTTCTCACATAATCGAAATCACAACGACGGCAATCCAGAAAAATTTTCGGCGCGTTTCGCATCAATTCTTCGATTACATCGTCTTTACTATTGTCGAGGGAAAACAGAGACGGAACGAACAAAAATGAGCAAGCCAAAAAAAACAGGAATTTTTTCATGGGGTTGCCACCTGTGCTTATTGTCTTTTGTCCAAATGATTTAAATTAACGAGATTAAATGCAAATCAGAATTCCATAATATACAAATTTTAACATAAAAATCAAGCATCTTTTGGAAAAATTTTTCTAAATTTCTATTTTTTGGAAAAGTTTTTCCGCGAGAATTATTCACATTAAACTTGACTTTTGTGAAAAAAATTTGTAACATTAGCGCGATTATTATGAAATTAATCTATTCCAGTTCAGCAAGCTAGATAATTTCACCGCGAAGTTCGCGTAGAAAAAAACGAACACTTAACTGATAATAGTCCAAGGGATGAATGAAATATGACTTTGTTGTTATGGTTAGCGATTTTAGCGATAAGCTTGACTGCGCTTATCAAATCCTCAGATTATTTTACGACCGCTTCCGAGAAAATCGGACTCGCGTTGAAAATTCCGTCTTTCATTATCGGCATCACCATTGTTTCAATAGGCACTTCTTTGCCGGAACTTTTGACTTCCGTTGTTGCCGTGGCGTTTAAGAATACCGAGATCGTTATCGGCGACGTGGTCGGATCAAATATCACCAATATTTTTTTGGGTTTAGGATTGCTACCCTTAATTATTGGCTTTTTTAAGGTCAATAAAAATATTGTCAGCGTGGATTTGCCAATTTTGATTGGAACTACTTTTTTCCTTGGCGTGACGTGTTATGACGGCGTGTTTACTCAAATTGAAGCTGCTTTTGGCATCGTCGGATTTTTAATTTATATCAAGTACGCGATGAGAGAGCACCGTGAGTATCGCAAAAAAATGGAAGAGGAAAAGATCGCTTCGCCTTCGCTCAACCCGTGGCATTTCCTCATTTTGGTAGCGAGCTGTGCCGCGCTGTATTTTAGCGCGAAATATACCGTGATCTCTATCGTGAAAATAGCGGAAATAGCAAAAATTGGCACGGAAATCATCACCGCCAGCGCTGTGGCCCTGGGAACTTCATTGCCGGAAATCATCACCAGCGTGGTCGCTGCACGAAAAGGTAAAACTGACATTGCCGTCGGCACGCTGCTGGGATCGAATGTTTTCAACGCTTTTGCGATCATGGGCATTTCCGGTCTCTTTGGCAAATTGCTCATTCCGACAATGATGATTCATTTCGGGCTCCCGATGTTGTTACTGGCGACGATGCTTTATTTTTTCATCATGCTTGATCAGGAAATTACTAAATACGAAGGAGCGCTGCTGATCCTTTTTTATGGGCTTTTCCTGGGAAAACTCTTTTATCTGTTTTAACGTCGTTCTGCAAAATAAAGTCGAGCTCTCTGTTACAGGTTGTTTCGGGAGACGCCATCTTAACCGCAGAGCACACTCCCGCCGTTGACGTTCAAGATTTCTCCGGTGATGTGTCCGGCGAAATTCGATGCCAGAAAAAGCACTGCCGGCGCGATATCTTCCGGATCAGCGACTCTGTTTAGCGGCGTGGCAGCTTCCACTTGGCGCAGATATTCCCCGGACAAAATATCTCGCGTCATATCTGTCATCACCCAACCCGGAGCCACGCAATTGACTCTGATTTTACGCGGCGCTAATTCCACGGCTAATGATTTTGTCAGCGAAATCACTCCGCCCTTGCTGGCAGCGTAGTGAGAGTAGTGCGGTTCGCCGCGCTGGCCCGCTGTGCTGGCAATGAAAACCATTGCTCCGCCTGAATCGGGGAAATAGGGGAGAGCCTCGCGGGTCAAATAAAAAATGCTTTTCAAGTTCAAATCAATGGTGCGGTCGAGTTCCTGTTGCGTAATTTTGTCAATGTCGCCGCGCTCCCAGACGCCGTGATTGATGACGAGGATGTCGATGGTGCCGAACGTTTTTCCGGCGGAGTTGACCAATTCACGGCAGCCCTCTTCTGATAACAGGTCAGCTTGAAAAATGTGGCTTTCCACGGAAATTTCTTTCTGCAGCGATTTGGCAGATGAAATATCCTGCGTGTAATGAATTCCGATGCGACAACCGCATTCGGCGAACAACTTCGCGCATGCTCGCCCGATACCGCGGCTGGAACCGGTGACGAGGACGGTTTTTCCTGACAGGTCGTTTGCTAAATTCACGTTTTTTCTCTTCGTTCTGTTTGCAGTCTCAATGATCCTTGTACAGCCAAAATTTTGCTGAAATTTTTTATTGACTTTGAGTAACTTTTTTTTTATATTTACAGGCACAAAACGGGCGATTAGCTCAGGTGGTTAGAGTGCCGGTCTCACATACCGGAGGTCACTGGTTCGAGTCCAGTATCGCCCACTCGTTTTTAGCAGGCCTCTTTTCAGAGGCTTTTTTTATTTCTGAACATTTTCCAATTGACTTGCTTTGAGCCACTTCAAAAAATTATTTTCGATCACTTCATTATGTTTGACATCTGTTTTTTCGAGCACAATTTGTGCATTCCCGGTTAACTTCTCTGTGAAAGGTAAATTTTCTTTTTTTAGCATTTTCATAAAATCTTTGTGTTCAGGGGCAAGATGCTTTGTGTAAATGCTGCGCAAACGATGATTTTTATTCTGTTTTAACCAGGGAATGAGTTTCTCTGACAAAGCGTAAAAAGCGTCAAATAAAAAAACCTCTTGAATCTTGTCAGACAATCCGCCGCGTTCCAGCGCCAAAAGAGCAGGTCGGTAGCCGCCGCTGTGCGCGGTGATAATTAACTTGTTCAACCGCGCCGAATGAATTCTTTTCTCCGAAACAAGTAATTGCAAAATTTCTTCAACAAAATTTTTCAGTCCGTTTTCGTCTTCCATTTTGCCGCCGCCGGAATCGAGAGCGCGATAGGGACCTTGTGCCAGCACCAGAATCGTATTCTTTTTTGACGCAATCAACTGCTGTGCCATATTAAATTTTTCCAGCACATTGAGCACGTCATTGTTCCAGCCATGAAAATGAATGATTAAATTCGTTCCTTGTTCAGTGTCGGAAAATTTTTCCGGTACGATAATCACGGCGCTGCTGTCGCAGTAGTGCGGGTCGCGCGGGAAAAAACGGTTTTTGTAGCGGTGACCTTTTTCTCGCGACGGGTGCGGAAATGGCGAGTGTTGAAGTTGAACACGCGTCCATTCGCCCCCGGGAAATGATGTCCAATCCACCGATGTCACAAAAGGACGTTCGAATCCGAAATCGCCAGTGAAATAGTTCCAGATGAGCCTGCTGATTTTTGCGGCTGTTAGAGTGGTCTCATTTTCAGGCCCGCCCCGGCGATCGCGCGCTTCTTCGATGAAAATGGCCAAAGAAATATTTGCCCGCGGTGACAAAATAAGTCCCACGTCATTGGAAACGC
>JAADFU010000032.1 GCA_013152715.1 Calditrichota bacterium | reverse complement strand
GCAGATCTTGCTCCGTGCGTAGTTTGCCTTTGTCGATCTCAGCAGCGCTGGTTTTTAGTCCCGCGATACCGATTTTCAGGGATTCAATCATCGTGGGAATGGAGCGGGCGACGGTGATAATTCCCGCTGCTGCCACAGCTCCGGCGCCGATGATGCGAATGTAACCTTCCCAGATTTGTTTTGCCGACAACTGGCCTATCGTGGTAATTCCGTCCGCAAGACCTCTGGTTTTCAAATATGCCAGAGTATCTGCCCAGATTGGAGCATCGCCGAATTTGTAGGCGATGAACGGAATGATGAGCACCCAGGAGATCAGTCCGCCGCCGACCATGATGGCGCCGATTCTTCTGCCGAGAATGTAGCCCACGCCCAGCAGCGCCGGCGTCGTGGAAACGCCGATTACGCCCTTGCGCAGAAACGGAATGTGGAGAAAAACCTTACTGGGCCAGAGATAGAGCAATGAAATCAGACTCTTGAACGCCGCGCCGATGCCCAGACCCAAAAATACATTTTTCGCCGTGGAACCGCCCTCAGAAGCTGCAATAAGCACTTCCGCGCTGGCTGTTCCTTCGGGATAGGGGAGATTGTAATGTTCTTTGACGATGAGAAAAGGGCGCAGCGGAATCATGAACAAAACTCCAGTCACGCCGCCGGCAATTGCCAGCAAAGTGATTTGCAAAAGACTCGGTTCGTAGCCCCAGATGAAAAGCGCGGGAATGGTAAAAATGATTCCCGATGCCAGCGAGGAGCTCGCTGAACCGGTGGTTTGAGAAATGTTGCACTCAAGAATGGTAGGTTTGCCAAAAATCGGGGTCAAAATTCGCAGAATAGCAACGGACACAACCGCCAGAGGAATCGCTGTGCTGATGGTCAATCCGACTAACAACCCAAGATAAGCATTTGCGCTACCAAATACCGCACCCAGAATCACACCCAGAATGATTGTCTTGGCATTGAAGTCTTTCAGTTCAGCTTCCGCAGGGACAAAAGGTTTGAAATCTGCCATCCAGTGTTCCTTTTATTTTATGAAAAGTTAAGAGTTTTGAATTCTTAAGGGAATAAATTTCGCAAATAGTGGCAAAGTAAGCAATTTAACGCTTGAAACGGGGGAGAGGTTTCGATGTTTTTTGGGTGAGTGGTATGTGGTTAGTAGTGAGTAGTTAGTGGTGAGTTGTTAGTGGCATTAGGCACTGGACATTAGTCATTTTATGCCTTTTCGATATTTTTTATCCGTGAAAATCCGCCCAATCCGCGTCATCCGTGGTCTATATCAAATTCCTCTGTGCCCCTGTGGCTAATCACAAATCACTTCAAAAGCACACAGGATTTCGTCTTGTTGCCTTCAGCCGAAGAAATGCGATACAGGTAAACTCCGCCGGGTACTGGTCTGCCAAAATCATCCTTCCCGTCCCAGATTTGGCGATGGCTGCCAGCGGAAATGGTTTGCGAAATTAGAGTTCTAATCTTTTGCCCGCGAATGTTGTAAATCGCCAGTTCCACAAAACCCGTCTTTGTGGTAGAAAATTCAATGGTCGTGGTTGGATTGAACGGATTGGGATAGGCGTTTTTTAGTTCGAATTTTTTCGTTGTTTGCGCGAGTTGATCATCCACGTCCGAGGGATTCGGATCGAAATTGATTTTTGTGACGTAAGGTTTGTAATTTTGCGCTGTGATTGCCACTGTCACTGGCGAGGTGATTTCCAGTGAATCGATAGTGAAAAATGCGGTTCCGCTGCTGTCGCTGTGCGCCGCGGCGATGAGTACGCTGTCTATGGAAAGCGCCACTGTGGCGCCGGGTACGTTTGTTCTCACGGCAAAATTGTCGGAAATCACAGCGGGAAGCGCGATATTTTCAAAATCGCGAATTTCTCCGGTCCAGGCGGCGAGCGCGGGATCGCCCAGAACATTGGCGCCATAGAAACACCAGCGCAAAGCGCCAGGTTCCCATTCATCGGGAGCTGTCACAAAAGGCGCGCTCTGGGCTCGAGATTCCGCATGCGCGCCTCCGAGTGAATAAATACCATCGTGAAACAGCGCGTCGATAAATTCGCGATGGAGATGTAAACTGGGACCTTCTGTTTGACCTTCGTTGAACCAGCCGTAGCGCGTGTTTCCGATGAACGCCACGGCAAAATTTTCTATTTCCAACATTTTCTCTGCTATACAGTCGCTGCCGTCAGAATTGACGGCGTCTATTTTTGCGGCTTCGCAGCCTTCGGAATAAATGATCGGATTTAAGTGGTTGACACCATTAATGTCTTTAAAATTTTCATTGGTAATGTCGTACAAAGAAAACGTCATCACTCCCCGGCTGCTTGAATGCCCCAAATGATGGATGAAATTTTGGCCTTTATTGATTTCTCTCAGCAAATCTTCCTTTGACCAGTGCGCCGGATAAACATCGCGGTCATAAAGATAGTCCAAATTCAAGAAGGACGGCAAATCGTACGTAGAATATCCATTGTCGTCATGGTCGCCGACCAACATGTCCAGATAATCCGCGCCAAAGGAAAGCGGATCGTCCCACAAATGCTGGCCGGCAAGCAGTTGGTTTTTTGCGTCAGAAACAACCGGAGATTGTTGGTAGTTAATGATTTTATTGAGAATTGCCTGAATTTCCTGGTGATTGTCCGCCGGAATTCTGCCGACAAAAAGCTCTGGCAACAAATCATCTTCGCCGGGTTCGCCCCAGTGTTCATCGTCGTCATCGTTCCAACTGCCGTCAAGAGCCGAATAGTAGAGATCACTCGGGATGTCAGCCCTGTAAGTATCTTCGCCGGACAGCACTTCCGAATAAAAATATCTCACGGGAACCTGCATTTGTCCCAGGGAAGAGACATCGGCGTCTCCGGCGAGCAGGACGTAGGTGATAGAATTTTGCTGTGCTTCCTGAATGATGTAGTTACGAATTTTTTCTGGTTCGTCACTGCCAAGAACATCGTTGTAAATCGATTCTACAGTGGCGATGCGCGTTTTTAATCCGCGGACATTGTAAAAATTGGCTAATTTTTGGTAATCTGATTTAAATTCTTCGGTAGTGATGATCAAATAGTCGTAAACTGAAGAATTTGATTGCTGCGGGTAAAGCGAAATTGACTCGTCAAAATTATCGACCAAATTTTTCAAACGGGACAGTGTCAGCGCATCGTCCCGGTAAAATTGCAGTGCTTCCACGGCGCGATAGTCCGGCTCCGTGGTCACGGTAACTTCAATTTCAGTGTAATAGCTCAAATCCTGCCCTGCCGGGACATATTGCACGGGACTAATCACACCGATGGCGACTGCATGCCCAAAAAGAAAATGGGTGTGTACAGCCGGGTCCGGGCCATCGATGGCAGTGGTCTGCTGGTACAGTTGTTGATTGAACTCTTTGTGTTTGGCCGAAGGAATTCCCATTGGTCTCGGCGACTGGTGCGGTGCTAAAAAAATGTCGCCGCCCAAACTCATTGGGCTTTTAAAATTCACTTCAATGCCGGTAGCGATATGTCCCGGGGGAAGCAGGAGCGCTATTTTGTGAACAGGTAGTGTCGGGCCGCCGCTGAGTCCCATCTGATAACTGGTGCCGAAATCGACGAGAGCGGAGCCGTCAGCCTGCGTTTTAACTTCCGGTGCGGAAAAATGGTAGGTTTTCTTGATGACATTTCCCAACAAAAAACTCGGTAAAATGATGAGTGCAAAAAAGACGATAAAAAATTTATTTGAAAAAATTGAATTCATTGAAGTCTTGTCCTGCTGATTTTTGCTGTTCATGGCCTTGATGTCCTTTTCTATTCAAACTCTGTGCCGGAAAAATAGCAAAAATTATAAGTAAAATAATAACAAAAAGATAGCAATGGTTTGAAATTCAATTTTAAAATTCCATTTTTAGCATTTTGTCTAAAAAATGACAGGGTGATGAACCCTTTCGTTCAGTGGGCGTGCAAAAAGGGGCAAATTACCCGTCATTTTCAAGAAAAAATTGTACAAAAAATGACACCCCGCCTGTCTATTTTGTGACATGCATGCCCATTTCGACAAAAGGCTCAAATTTTTTAAACAGCAGATTGGTGTTCCAAACACAAACGCACTGGGATTATCAAAGGTGCAAAAAATTTGGTGTAAATTTCAGCAAATTTGGTGTAGTGCAAAAATCAAAGGTGCAACCAGTGCGAAAGACCCTAAAGAAAAAGTTAAAAATTAAAAATGAAAAGTTAAAAAGAACGATGCTTCAAAATTTCTCTAAAAATCGAAATAATGCCCGCAACTATTTTTGTTTACTACGTCAGTAACTTGCCACTTATCACTTACAATATTTAATCACTTTTTATCTTTTTGACTGTGAGCACGGGCACATTTGCGCTGCGAACGACTTTTTCAGTGGTGCTGCCCAACAGGAAATGTTCCAGTCCTCTGAGCCCGTGCGAGCCCATGACGATTAAATCATGCGGCTTTTTTTCCACAAATTCTAAAATTTCGTGATAAGCCGCGCCTTCGGCAAGCGCGTACTCCGTTTTCACGCCCGGAAAATCAAATTCATTGCGGAAATTTTTCATGCCTGCCAGCGCTCGTTCTTTCAGTTGCGAGTCTATTTCAAAAATGGAAATTTTGCCGCTGACGTAAAACGCGGGATGAATTTGCTGCTCGAACGAATGAAAAAGCGTCACGCTGAGATTGAACGCTTCGGCGATTTGCAGCGCGTGAATGAGCGCCAGGCGGGAATATTCCGACAGATCAACGGGCACGAGAATCTTTCGGTGCGTGAAAAATTCAGTAACATCCTCCCGAATCGTCATCACCGGACAATTTGCCATTTGCACCACGCGTTCGGCGACGCTGCCCAGTAAAAAGTGGGCAATGGCAGTTCTGCCGTGCGTGCCCATAATGATCAAATCGATATCATTTTCGGCCGCGTAATTCAAAATTTCATCCGCCGCGGAAAATCCGCGCGAATTAGCGGTGACAATTTTCAGTCCACTCTCGTCCACATTTTTAGTAATTTTATTCATTTTTTGATTGGAAATGTCTTCGATCAAATCGTAGCTGATGAGATTGTCCGGCAAGCGGTCATCCGGCTTGTAAGAACCATCTTCGTAGAGAATGATGGCGTGGAAAAGATGCACTTCTTTCGCGATTAATGGTGCAATTTTCAGCGCATGTTTTACGGCATTCTGAGAGCAAGTAGAAAAATCAATCGGACAGAGAACTTTGTTGATTTTTATCATCTTTGTGCCTTCTCCTGCTTTATGGTGGTTAGATGTTTTAATATAAACTTAACATTTGAAAAAATCAAGTAAATTTCACATGTTTTCACATATTTTTCAAATTTTTAGCAATTGGCACAAAAAAGAAAGCCGACATCCTGGGGGGCGATGCCGGCTTTTCGGGGTATGAGCTACTTTTTGCAGAGGAAAACTCACACCGATTCCTATTAATCTGGAATCGAAACCATATTAGCAGAATCTGTGCCATTTTTTTAGCTAAAAAAAGTAGCTTGTTAACTTCTTAAATTACAACGCGTAATAGCATTGTGAAAAACTCGGGTTTTGGTAGAAAAATTAAAAGTCATTCCTGATTTTGCAATCAGAATTACGTAAATGCAAAAGAAGGGTCTGATTTGCTTTTATTTTTTTCAAAAAAGTGAATTTCGCTGCCGCTGAAATTGTAGGCTGCATCTTGTCTCCAATCAAATTGGCTTTTATTACAAAAAGTGAAAATTTTTATTGCTATTGACAGAAAAAATTTTAAAATTTATACATCAAGCGAATTGAAAAATTGAAATTTAGCAGAGGGGAAAATTTTGGCTGACAAAAAGAATGCCAGTAAAAACGAAATTCTTCGCATGATACCGCAGGTAGATTGGCTGCTTAATCAGGCTGAAGTGAGAAAACTGGCTGAAAAATTTCCGCGGGATTTGATCGCGTGGCAAGTGCGGAAAATTTCGGAACAGATTCGCGGGGAAATTTTAGCCGGGGAAAATTCTTTCTTTGACGAGAAAACGGTGAACAAAAATGTTCTCAAAGAAGAAATTTTTTCTCGCCTCAAAATGTCGGTTCAGCCAAATTTAAAACGTGTCATTAATGCCGGCGGAATAATTTTGAACACAGGACTTGGCAGGGCGCCATTGAGCAAGGCGGCGAGAGAGGCGCTGGCGATTGTTAGTGGCGGATTTTCCAGCGTGGAAATCGATCTTCCGAGCGGGAAAAGAGGCAACAGGCACAATCTTGTCGAAGAATATCTGACCGAACTCACCGGTGCTGAAGCTGCCGCTGTGGTGAACAATAACGCTGCCGCGACATTACTCACGCTCAACACGCTGGCTCAAAATCGGCAGGTGATTGTTTCCCGGGGAGAATTAGTAACTATCGGCGGCTCTTTTCGCATCCCCGAAGTCATGAAACGCAGCGGCGCAGTGATGCGGGAGGTCGGTACGACAAATCACACCAAAGTGGGCGACTACGAGTCTGCAATAAACGAAGAGACAGGTCTGCTGCTCAAAGTTCACACCAGCAACTACAAAATCATCGGTTTCACGTCAGAAACTTCGCTGGAGGAACTGGTCGTGCTGGGCGAAAAAAATCATCTCCCGGTGATGCACGATCTGGGCAGCGGCATGTTGTTCGATTTGTCGGAATTCGGCCTGCCCAAAGAGCCGGTTGTCAGCGAAAGCGTCAACGCCGGCGCCGATGTAGTGACTTTCAGCGGCGACAAATTGCTCGGCGGTCCCCAGGCGGGAATCATCGTCGGCAAAAAGCGATTCATTGAGGCGATTAAAGAAAATCAACTCGCACGGGCGCTGCGTTGCGGGAAATTGACTTTTGCGGCGTTGGAGGCGACATTGCGGCTTTATTTTGACAAAGACCTGTTGCTGCAAGAGCATCCGGCGTTGAAATTCATGCTGCGTACGGAAAGTCAGTTGCAGCGAATGGCGAGTCGTTTGCGTCAGGGCTTACGAAACGTAATTCAGGAAAGGGGAGACGTTCAAATTCAAAAAGGTCGCTCCGAGGTTGGCGGCGGTTCGCTGGCTACGGAATCGCTGCCCACACGGCTGGTACTGGTTAGCGTGAAAAATTTCTCTGCCGAAACATTGGCGAAGGAATTGCGTCTCGGCGAACCGGCGATAGTCACCAGAATCATCAACGACCGCGTGGCTTTTGATGTGCGTACTTTATTTGAGCCGGAAATTCGCATGATTGTTGCTTCTGTACAAAAAATTATTTCAGCGGAAAACGAATAATGGAAAGTTTCAAAAGACATTACGTAATCGGCACAGCCGGGCATATCGATCACGGCAAAACCGCCATGGTCAAACAGCTCACCGGAAGGGATACGGATTGGCTGAAAGAGGAAAAAGCCCGCGGCATGACCATTGATCTAGGATTTGCTTTTTTGGGTGAAAACATCACAATTATTGATGTGCCCGGGCACGAAAAATTTATTCGCAACATGGTCGCCGGCGTAAGCACCATCGATCTGGTGCTGCTGGTGATCGCTGCCGACGACGGAATCATGCCTCAAACGCGCGAACATTTTGACATTTTGAAATTGCTGCAAATCAAGAACGGCATCGTGGTGATCACCAAAATTGACCTTGCGGAAAAAGATTGGCTGGACTTGGTCATCGACGATGTGAAAGAATTTGTCAAAAACAGTTTTTTGGAAAATGCCCCTATCGTTCCCATTTCCAGCGTGACCGGCGAGGGCATTGAAGATTTGCGCGAGCAAATTATGAAATCCATTGCTGTCGCTCCGGATCGGCAGAGCAGAGGCATTTTTCGCTTGCCGGTAGATAGAATTTTTACCATCAAAGGATTCGGGACGATTGTCGCCGGAACGGTTTTTTCAGGGAATCTACAAGTGGATCAAACAGTAGAGCTCTTGCCGCAGGGAGCAAAATTACGCGTGAGAAATTTGCAGATTCATGAGCAAAATGTTTCCAGCGTGAAAGTTGGTGATCGGGCGGCGTTGAATCTGGTGGGCATCGAAAAAGAAGCGGTCAGACGCGGCAATGTGGTGGCGGAGCCTGGCTTTTTTGTGCCGACGCAATTTCTCGACGCTAAATTCTATTTGCTGAAAAGTGCCCCTAAACCTTTTCGTCACAACGAACGCGTCCATTTGCACGTGGGGACTGAAGAAGTAATCGCCCGGGTTCGGCTGCTGGAAAAAGAAGAAATTCTGCCCGGCGAGGAATCCTTGATTCAGATGAAGCTGGAAAAAAAGATCATTGCCGATCACGGCGACCGCTTCGTTCTTCGCCGCTTTTCGCCGGTGGAAACCATCGGCGGCGGCTCAATTATCGATGCTCATCCGCGACGGCACAAGCGTTTTTCTGCCACAGAGTTGGCGCAAATTCGGAAACTTGACCAGAGCAACCCTGCCGAGTTTGTGGAAATTATTCTGGAAAAACACGGAACTGCGTTGGCTACAATAGAAGCAATTTCCCGCGCTGCCATTATGCGCGAAGAGCAGGTGAAAGAAATTCTGCACGAATCGGAGAAAAAAGAAAGAATCACGAAAATTATTGACAAAGGTCAACAATTTTTCATACTCAGAGAAGAGTTTCAAAAATTGAAACAAAAGATGCTTGACAACTTGGAGCAATTTCATCGCGACAATCCGGCGCGGAGAGGCATTCCACTGAGTGAGTTGAAAAATAATTTGAAAATCAACGATGCGCTGCTGTTGAATAGCGTGCTCGAAACATTGTCCGCCGATGGAAAAATTTCATTGAAAAATAACATTGCCGCCCTGCAAAGCAAAGGCCTGGCTTTGTCCGATGTGCAAAAAAGAATGACGGAAAAAATTGCCCGAAAACTTTACGACGAAGCCTTCGCCACATCAAACCCGGGACAGCTTGCAGATGAA
>JAADFU010000031.1 GCA_013152715.1 Calditrichota bacterium | reverse complement strand
ATTTTGAAAGATTTTTCAAATTTTTGAATTCTTGATTTGTAAAGGTGTTGACTAAATAGATTTGTCTGTTAAATTCAAAAAAGAGCTGATTTGATTGGACTGTTTTATGCAAAATCAAGAGTTAAAAAAAGGTGAGATTGTAATCTACAAGGCCAAAGAGGGACCTAAATTGGATGTACGTCTTGAAAAAGATACTGTTTGGCTCACACAAAAACAAATGGCAATACTTTTTAACAAGGGGGTGCCAACCATCAATGAACATATTAAAAACATATATAAAGAAAGGGAATTAGAAAGAAATTCAACTATTCGGAAATTCCGAATAGTTCAATCTGAAGGTGGCCGGAAAGTAGAAAGAAATATGGATTTTTATAGTCTTGATGTTATAATTTCCGTTGGCTATCGTGTAAAATCTAAGCAAGGGACTCAATTTCGAATTTGGGCTACAAGAACATTAAAAGAGCATTTAATTAAAGGTTATACCATAAATAAAAAGAGACTACTGCAAGTACAAGATTCATTAAAAAATTTGCAGGAAATCATCGTATTACTTCAGGAGAAATCTAAACATGAATTGCTCGCAGGGCAAGAACGTGAAATATTGGGTTTGCTTAGCAGCTACGCAAAAACACTAACGCTCCTTGAACAATACGATAAAGAGAAAATTCCTATTGTTAAGAAAGCAAAAGGGGAATTTGTTCTACGCTATGATGAAGCAAAGGAAGTTATTGATAGGATTAAAGAGGAGCTTATTGCCAAAAAGGAAGCTAGTGATTTATTCGGTCAGGAAAATCCTGGCAAACTCAAGGGGATTTTAGGAAGCATCCTCCAAACTTTTGAGGGTAAAGAGCTATATCCGAGTTTAGAAGAAAAAGCAGCTCATCTTTTGTATTTTATTATTAAGGATCATCCTTTTGTAGATGGCAACAAACGAATTGCTTCATTTCTGTTTGTGTATTTTTTGGATAGAAATAATTTTCTTTACAAAGATAGCGGTGAGAAAAAAATAAATGACAATGCCTTGACAGCACTGGCACTTTTAATTGCTGTGAGCAATACAAATGAAAAAGAGAAACTTACCAAGTTAATTACAAATTTATTATCTGTCTAAATATATTTTCACAGGGTCTACTTCGGGATGTTTCTTGTAAGAATTTTCTGGCAAAAGTTGGTAATTTTTTTTCTCAATATGGTAAAAAGCATAATAAATAGGCAGCGCGCTTGATGCTGTTTAGCAGAAATGTGAAACAATGAAATGAATCAGAAATATTTTGGGAGGCATTTGAATGGAGATGATTAAACCGGGAATTCCCAAAGGAACGCGGGATTTTCTGCCGGAACAGATGTTGAGGCGGCAGTATGTCATAAATATCATCAAAACTGTTTTTGAAAAATATGGTTATCAGCCATTGGAAACGCCCTCAATTGAGCGGCTGGATGTGTTGTCCGGAAAATACGGCGAAGAAGGCGAACAATTGATGTTCAAAATTTTGAAGCGGGGGACCGGCATCGAAAAAGTCGGATACAGTCTGAAAGAATTTACGATCACAAATTTTCGAGATATCGTCGATTTGGGGCTGCGCTATGATTTGACGGTGCCACTATGCCGCGTAGTAGCGATGTATCGCAACGAAATCACGCTTCCGTTCAAGCGTTATCAAATTCAACCAGTCTGGCGTGCTGACAGGCCTCAGAAGGGACGTTACCGGGAGTTTTTTCAGTGCGATGCGGATAACGTCGGCAGCGCTTCCATGTTAGCGGACGCTGAGACGATTGCGCTGATCAATGAGATTTTGCTGAGGCTGGGTTTTGAAAAATTTAAGGTAAAAATTAACAACCGAAAAATTTTGACCGGTCTGGTCGAGTATGCCGGCGTTTCTGCTGAACTGGGAATCGATGTCTGTGTTGCTATTGACAAGTTTGAAAAAAGGCATCGACGGCGTAAAAGCGGAACTCGTCAAGCGTGAGATACCGGAAGCGGCGATCAAAAAATTACTTCCGGTGCTGGAAATTAATGGCTCGCCTGAAACGGTGCTCAATGAAGTAGGAGCTTTGCTCGCGGAATCACAAATCGGCACTGAAGGGGTCGAGGAACTCAAAGAATTGATCGGCTATCTGGAACCGCTGGGCGTTGCCGCGGAAAATTACACCATAGATTTGTATCTGGCGCGTGGCTTGAGCTATTACACGGGCCCGATTTTCGAGTCCGTGGTGGAGGAGCCGCGCATCGGCTCGCTCACCGGCGGCGGCAGGTACGACAAATTGATCGGCATGTTTTTGGGCGAAGACATTCCGGCGACAGGAACAACTTTGGGGATCGAGAGAATCATCGACGTGATGGCCGAACTCAACATGCTGCCGGAAGCAAAGAGTTCCACCAAGGTGCTGGTGACTGTTTTCGATGAAAACACCAAACTTGACAGTCTGAAATTGGTCAAAGAATTACGGGCAGAAGGCGTCAACGCGGAAATTTTTCTCGATAGCGCTAATCTGAAGAAACAGTTCAAATACGCCAATCGGCTGGGAATCCCGTATGTGATCATCATGGGACCCGACGAAGCAGTGCAAAATCTTGTTTCGCTAAAAGACATGAACAGCGG
The DNA here is from genome assembly GCA_013152715.1 of Calditrichota bacterium. Classification (NCBI taxonomy): domain Bacteria; kingdom Pseudomonadati; phylum Calditrichota; species Calditrichota bacterium. The sequence continues at coordinate 32,725 of JAADFU010000031.1, read as the reverse complement.
GGAACAGAAACAGATGGCGCTGGAAGATGCGGTTAAAGTTTTGGCAGAAAATTAATAGGGAATTGTTAGCCGGAAGCAATTGCCGGAAAAAGTTGAAAGTAAAAATTAGAAAACTCGAAATAAATAGGGAACGGAAAAATGTCCAAAATGAATCGTCGTGAATTCATCAAAATCGCCGGAATTTCCACAGCGGCGCTGTCGGGAGTGATGTCCACTCTGCCGCTTATCGGCAAGTCGAATCGTCCAGATTTGCCCATAGATTTGGCGGTTGTCCAAAATGGCGATCCGGCAGCGATGGTGCGTAAGGCTGTGGAAATGCTCGGCGGCATGTCGAAATTTGTCAAAAAAGGCCAAACAGTAGTCGTAAAACCAAATATCGGCTGGGATCGCGTCCCGGAACAGGCTGCCACGACCAATCCCGATGTTGTCGCGGAGATTGTCCGCATGTGCAAAGAAGCCGGAGCGTTAAAAGTTATGGTTTTTGACAATACCTGCAATCAGGCGCGGCGCTGTTACAAGCGCAGCCAGATTCAGAAAAAAGCAAAGGAAGCCGGCGCGGATGTCAGTTTCATGTACAAACAGAAATTTGAGAAAGTGCGCATTCCTCACGGCAAAGAGTTGAGGACTTGGGAGATTTACCGCGATGCGCTGAAAGCGGATGTGCTGATCAACGTGCCCATTGCCAAACACCATTCGCTGAGCCGCGTGACTTTGGGGATGAAAAATTTGATGGGGCTCATCGGCGGGAATCGCGGTAAAATTCATAATCATTTTAATGTGAAAATTACCGATTTGAACACGATCATTCGACCGCAGTTGACTATTTTGGACGCGGTGCGGATTTTGTTGAGAAACGGGCCTCAGGGGGGCAATTTGAGCGATGTCAAAGCGGTGAATACAATTATCGCCGGTGCGGATATTGTTGCCGTGGATGCGTTTGGCGCGACATTGTTTGGTCTCCAACCGGAGCAGTTGGGATTTTTGAAAGAAGCGCATGCCCGCGGGCTTGGGGAGATGAATTTGGATAAATTGAAAATCGAAAAAGTGAGTTTGGGATAAAATATTTGCAGCGAACAAAACGAACAAATTAATTTTTGGATGACATTTAAATAATATTCTTGCGAAGGTAAGGTTCAGCAAAAAAACGAGGGACGATGGAACGGTTACGAAGGATCTCGCAAATTCTGTTTCTTATTTTTTTCCTCTACCTATTTTTTCATGCCACTTATCCTTACGAAGGCGGGGTTCCGGCTGAAATTTTTCTGCGCATAAGCCCGCTGGTGGCGGTGATCACCATGATCGCGACGCGGGCGTTCGTGGCGACGCTAATTTTTGGGTTGATTGTTTTGGCGCTGTCATTTTTTCTGGGCAGATATTTTTGTGGCTGGATGTGCCCGCTGGGAACGACCATCGATTTGATGGATCGGCTGTTAGGCAAACTTCGGCGTTCCGATTCCAAAAAAGTTCGAAAATTTCGTTTGTGGAAATTTTCCATCCTGCTCGCCATTTTAGTTGCGGCGATTTTCTCTTTTCAATTCATCTGGTTTTTCGATCCCATTGTGATTATGACCCGGGTGGCAACAACATCATTATATCCCATCGCCGTTTTTTTTGTCGACGGGACGATGAATTTGTTGCTGCAGTTCGGCATTTTTCAGGATCCGCTTTTTTCAGTTTATGATTTTTTGCGCAACAGTATTTTGCCGCTGGAGCCGTTGTTCTTTCAGCAGAGCGTCATTTTCGGATTGATTTTTCTGGGAATTTTGCTTTTGAACCGTTTTGCTAAACGATTCTGGTGTCGCTACTTGTGCCCTCTGGGGGCGATGTTCGGCTTCGTCTCTTCGTTTCGTTTGACAAAAGGAATTTCCATTGATCAAAAGTTCTGTACCAAATGCGGGAGATGCCAGATCTCTTGCAAAATGGACGCCATTGACGATGATTTCCAATCAGCGAATGCCATCGAATGCATTGAATGCATGTCTTGCATTCAGGTTTGCCCGGAGCAGGCGATTTCTTACAAAATGAATTTTCGTTTTGCGCGCCAGAAGACGGATTTGAGCCGGAGAAGATTCATCTGGTCAACGGCGACCGGGCTGTTGACACTGGGTTTGGTGAAGACCGGCTTCCCCAATAAAACGAGCCAGGGCGCTGTGGTGCGTCCGCCGGGCGCGCTGCCGGAAGATGAATTTTTGGATCGTTGCGTGCGTTGTCAGGAGTGCGTAAAGATTTGTTCCACGACGGGCAAGGCGTTACAGCCGGCGTTTCTGGAGAGCGGCTGGGAAGGAATCTGGACGCCGATGGTGAACGCGCGGCACGGTTATTGCGAATATAATTGTATTTTGTGCGGACAGGTGTGTCCGTCCGGCGCCATTCATCCCCTTGAATTAGAGATAAAGAAAAAACTGAAAATGGGGCTGGCGTACTTCGATCGCAACCGTTGTATTCCGTGGTACAGGAACGAAGATTGTCTCGTCTGCGAGGAACATTGTCCGCTGCCGGACAAGGCGATCAAATTTGACGTGCGCGAGGTACGGGCGCAGGACGGCTCCACGCGCGTGGTGAAATTTCCTTACGTCGATGAGTCGCTCTGTATCGGCTGTGGTATTTGTGTGACAAAGTGCCCGGTGACAGGCCCGGCAGGAATTTTCCTCACGAATGCGCAGGAACAACGCTGGGGCGAGATGGATGAGTCTGACGGAATTTATCCCGAGAATTTTTAACTAGAAAAATAAGAGTGCAACATTTGGAAAAACTGGATTCGACAGCTTCAAACAAGCAGCCATCGCCGGAGATTTTTACCATTGTCGCGGATGAGTCGGGCGACATTAACGCGCAAATTTCCTCGCTGGAAAAGCAGGTGTTTGACCATTTTCGTCAGGGACATTTTCATTTGAAAATCGACTTGCGTCACGTGAAAATTGCTCCGGCGAGAATGATCGTCTTTTTCATCCGCATCAGCAGTCAAGCGCGGCGGCTGGGCGGAGATGTTGAATTGACAAATTTGCACACTTTCGTGCGAAATAATTTGGTGACTTTTTCTCCGAGAACTTTTTTGTCCATTGAGCCTTCGGAGGATTTTGCTCTCTTTGATTTTGGCGAGGATATTGAACCAGCGTCGCTGCAGGAGACAGAGAAGGGGACGGAACCGCCAGCCGAAGAAATTCCAGAGGAACCAAAGGGAACTGCTGACGTAGAAAATAATCGAAATGAAGAAATTGCGCTGGAGATTTTGCAATCGCTGGATTTGCGCGAAGCGGATAAAGTGCGCATCAACAGCTCTGCCGATAATCTGTACAAAGTGTGCGATTTTGTGGTGCAGCGAGCTAAAGACGCTGGCTTTGATCAGCACGAACTGGCAAAATTGAAAGTGACAGCGTACGAAGCCAGTTTAAACGTTGTCGAACATGCCTATTTTTCGAATCCGGATTACTGGATCGATGTGTACGCCGTTCGTCGCAATGGGAAATTTTATATTGTGATTCACGATTGGGGCGCGAGTTTTGAGTTCAATCCTGATCGGGATTATGATGTGGAAATGGCAGTAAAGCAAAGAAAAACCGGCGGGTTCGGCTTGCACATCATTCGTCGTTCGGTGGACGAAATTTGTTATTTGAAAGATCAGAATGTCGGTAATCGGCTGATTCTGATTAAAAATTTACCTGAATAAGGAAATCTATGGCGACCAAAAAGCAGCGTTCTCTTTACGATGAAATCAAAGAATTCCACAAGGAAAAGAAAAAATATGTCATTGCTTTGTTCTTTTTTGGAATTTTGGGACTGATTTTGCCTGTGATTCCGGGAATATTATTGCTCGGCATGGGCGTGGCATTGCTGGATCAAAAACGCGGCGAAGAGCTGATAAAAAAAATCAAAGATTGGTTCAGGACTTTTTTTAAAAGAAAAATATGAAAATCATAAACGGAGGTGATGAGTATGTATTTTTTGTCGCCTATTGATATTGGTTTATTGGTAATTGCGTTTATCATTTCCATGTACGCGCAGATGAAAGTGAAAAGTACATTTGCCAAGTACAACAAAGTGCGCTCTCGGCGCGGCATCACGGGTGCGGAAGTGGCGCAGCGGATTTTGCTGGCGAATAATATCCACGACGTAACCATCGAAGAAACGAACGGACTTTTGTCCGACCACTACGATCCGATAAAGAGAAAATTGAGACTTTCCAGCGAAAATTTTCATTCCACATCTGTGGCATCGCTGGGAGTTGCGGCGCACGAGACAGGGCACGCGATTCAGCATCATGTGAGCTACGCGCCGCTCAAATGGCGTCATAGTATTTTTCCTGTTGCTAATTTGGGCTCAAATTTGGCGTTCCCGTTTTTCTTCATCGGACTGATTTTCAGCTCGGGATTTTTGATGGACGTGGGCATCTACTTTTTCCTGGCAGCCGTGGCGTTTCAACTCATCACACTGCCAGTGGAATTTGACGCCAGTCGCCGGGCATTGGCGATTTTGGAGTCGGGCGGTTTTCTGGAACGCGATGAAATTGGCGGAGCCAGAAAAGTGCTGCGTGCGGCGGCGCTGACGTACGTGGCGGCGACGGCGGTGGCAATTATGCAATTGGTCAGATTGCTGTTGATTCGTGGGGCGAGCGATAATTAATTCGGAATAGCAAAATAGTTAACCGGAAGCGGCCTATCAGCACGCCGCTCCGGTTGGCTTAATTATTAATATGAATGACCAGTTAGAAAATATTCTTGTAAATATTACGTTAAAAACAATGTAGGGGACGCATATATGCATCCCCTACGACCTAATTTCAATAAAAATAGTTGATCATAAAATTTAACTGGTCATTGGTATTATTAGTGAGCAAGCAAAATGCAGAACATGTCGTCTCCATTAATCGATCCCCTTTCTTAATTTCTCAAAGAAAAAAATCTTTTTTTTATGAAAAATTTATTAGAACAATACCTGAAAAATCTTACTGCCACCTCGCGTCGCGGGGATGCACGTGAAGAGAGTTATTACCAGCATTTGCACAACTTGATCGAGCAATTTACCGACATTAAAAAAATAAAAAAAATTGACATTACCATCGTCCCCAAGAAAACCGAAGCCGGCAATCCGGATTTTCGCATCTGGGACGGCAAAAATCACATCACCGGCTACATAGAAGCGAAAGACCCTTCTGTTACAAACCTTGATTATGTTGAAAATACTGAACAGTTGCGCCGCTATTTGTCGACTTTCCCTAATGTCATTCTTACAAATTTTTATGAATTCCGTCTTTATCGGGAAGGCAAAAAAATTGCCCAAGCGATGATTGGGCGTCCTATTGTTGCTAAAAAATTGCGCACAGCACCGCCAGTAGAGAATATCGACAAATTCAAAGAACTGTTTGATTTATTCTTTTCTTTTTCTTTGCCAAGAGTGCAAACGGCCCATTCGCTGGCGGTCGAATTAGCCAAACGAACGCGATTTTTACGTGATGAGGTCATCACTGTCGAGCTATCGGAAAATGGGAGCAAGGGACGCAAACACATCGTCGGATTTTATGAGGCATTCAAAAAATATTTAATCGGAACCTTATCCGAAAAACAATTTGCTGACCTATACGCACAGACGATAACTTACGGCATGTTTGCCGCCAGGACGCGTGCGAACGGAGAGTTTAGCCGAAAACTTGCCTTTGATTACATCCCGCATACGATAGGTATTCTGCGTGATATTTTTCATTTCATTTCTCTCGGAGAACCTCCCAAAGCGTTGCAAATAATTGTTGAAGACATCGCGGAGATTTTGCATGTCGCTGATGTGAATAAAATTTTGCATGAGTACATGAAAAGCGGCAAAGGCAAAGATCCGATTATTCATTTTTACGAGACTTTTCTGGAAACGTATGACCCTGAGGTCCGCGAACGGCGCGGCGTTTATTACACACCGGAGCCAGTAGTCGATTATATCGTTTGCTCAATTCATGAGATTTTAAAAACGCATTTTGCTCTGCCTGACGGTCTTGCCAGCCAGGAAGTAAAACTCCTCGATCCGGCAGGCGGCACTCTGACTTTTCCTGCCAAAGCTGTTCGGCTTGCGGCGGAAGAATTTAAGGAAAAATATGGCATCGGTGCGCTGGGACAATGGATAAAAAAACATATTCTTGCCAATTTTTATGCTTTTGAATTGATGATGGCGCCTTACGCCATCGGCCATTTGAAAATGGGGTTTGTTTTTGATGACTTGGGTTATAAAATGTCCGAGGATGAGCGATTCCAACTTTATTTGACGAATTCACTGGAGATGGAAGAAATTGAGCAAATCGCCATCCCCGGATTGAGTTCATTGAGCGAAGAAAGTCATCGTGCAGGAAAAATCAAAAGAGAGCAGTCAGTGTTGGTAATTTTAGGTAATCCTCCCTACAGCGGTATTTCAGCAAACACCAATGACTGGACAGAGAAATTGTTGAAGGAAAATCTCGATGATTGCCAGAGTTACTATGAAGTTGACGGAGCTCCTCTTGGCGAGAAAAATCCGAAATGGCTGCAAGATGATTATGTCAAATTTTTGCGTTTCGCTCAATGGAAAATACAAAATTCTGGCTACGGCATCGTTGGCATGATCACAAATCATAGCTATCTTGACAATCCGACTTTTCGCGGTATGCGCCAGAGCCTGATGAAAACTTTTGACGAAATTTATATCCTTGATTTGCACGGCAATAGTTTGAAAAAAGAAACCACTCCCAAGGGCGGCAAAGATGAAAATGTGTTTGACATCAGACAGGGCGTAGCGATTGCATTGTTCATTAAAAATAAAAAGAAGAAAAAACCGCGCATTTTTCATGCTGATTTATTTGGCTTGAGAAAAGAGAAATATGAATGGTTGAGCCAACATTCAATCATCAAAAAAAATTACACGCAAATTCACCCGCAAAGCCCTTACTATTTTTTCATTAAAAGAGATACTGAAAAGATTAAAAAATATTTGAAATGGGAAAAGATAAATGAAATTTTCCCTGTAAATAGCGTGGGGATTGTCACGGCAAGGGATCATTTCGTAATTGGCTTCAATGAGAATGAGCTAAAAAATAGAATGCTTCAATTCAGAAACTTGTCACAGCCGGATGAGGTTATTAAGCAGGCTTTTAATTTAAAAGAAAAATCAAATTGGAAAATTAAGGATGCGCGGAAAATTGTGAATAAAATTACTGATATTGATGATTATATTAAAGAGATATCATATCGACCTTTTGACCAACGCTACATATTTTACCACAAAGCAATGATTGAACGAATGCGGTCTGAAGTCATGCGTCACATGCAGGAAGAGAATGTTGCCTTGACAATTGAGAGGCAGGTTAAAGCAAGCAGAAATTGGCGGCACTGTTTAGTATCCGATATTATCATCGAAAGTAGTTTTATATCCAATAAGACAAGTGAAATCACATATATATTGCCTTTGTACCTTTATCCCCAAAAAGAAAAACACACCTCCAGGTCTGGCTCCACCATTATGATGGTTTTCGACCATAAAGAGACTTACGGCAGGAAACCTAATATCTCGCTGATCATTTTCGAAAAATTAGAAATGGCTTTTGGGAAAAGGCCGTCTCCGGAAGAAATCCTCTACTACATTTACGGCGTTTTTTACAGCAATGTTTACCGCGAAACCTACGCCGAGTATTTGAAAATGGATTTTCCGCGTGTTCCTTTTACAGCCGATTTTGCTCTGTTCAAGAAAATCGGAAGATTGGGCAAAGAGTTAGCTAATCTGCATCTGCTAAAAAGTCCGGCGCTTGATCTTCCGGTCGCCAGATTTCAAGGCAGCGGTGACAACGATCGGGTTGAAAAAATTGATTACAAAGAAAATGAGCAAAGAATTTATATCAACAAAAACAAATATTTTGAAGGTGTCGCGCCGGAGGTGTGGGATTACCACATCGGCGGATATCAGGTGTTGCAAAAATATTTGAAGGACCGCAAAGGAAGAATTATGGATGAGGCGCCGCGTTTTTGCCGGATCATTACGGCGTTGAGCACGACGATGGAAATTCAGAAAAAAATAGATGAAATTTATCCGTTAGTTGAAGATAGCGTGGTTGAATTTTAGGGTGCAGTCAAAAGAGGAAATAGTCTGAAAGTTGTTTGAATTCTTACAAGAAATGATTATGAAAATTATGTCATTCAGAAAAATCTTTATTTATTTTTGCGCTTTTATTTGTCAATTTTGGGCATTGAATTTATATTCTCAAAACAGCGCCTCTCTTGGGCGGTTGCAGCAAAGCATCAACGGTATCTCGTTTGATCCGATTCAGACTTCCCGTGTCTTTGTCAAAATTTCCAAACAAGTCATCCCGACGGTGGTGACCATTTACAGCACAAAACGTATCACCAGTTCCCGCATTTGGGACGACAATATCGTTGACCGGGAATTGCGCGATTTTTTGGGTGAAAAATACTTGAATTTGGTGCCGCCGCGGGAGTACAAGCAAAAAGGCTCCGGCTCGGGAATCATTGTTACGCGAGATGGCTATATTTTGACGAACTTGCACGTGGTGGAAAGCGCAGAAAAAATCGAAGTAACGCTGTCGGATAATCGCTCGCTCGACGCGAAAATTGTGGGTGCGGATCCGCTGACAGAACTGGCAGTCATCAAAATTGACGCCACGGATTTGCCAGCGGCGAAATTGGGAAATTCTGATTCGGTGAAAATAGGCGAGTGGGTGTTGGCGGTGGGCAATCCGTTGGAATTGAAATCCACTGTGACAGCGGGAATCGTGAGCGCCATCGGCAGGGAAATCGACATTATTGATGATAATTTCGGCGTGGAGAATTTCATTCAAACTGACGCCACAATTAATCCTGGAAGCAGCGGCGGCGCTCTGGTGAATTTGTCCGGCGAAGTGATCGGCATCAACACCGCCATCGCCACGCAGTCCGGCTACAATCAGGGGTACGGATTTGCCATTCCGATTAATCTTGCTAAACAAATTTTGTCGGATTTAATCAACCGCGGCTATGTCATTCGTAGCTATCTCGGTATCGCCATGCAGGACGTGGATGAAAAAATTGCCCGCGCCCTGAATTTGCTGAAACCTCAAGGCGTTTTTGTCGATTACGTGAGTGAGAACAGTCCTGCGTGGAAAAGCGGCTTGCGGGAAAAGGATATTTTAATCGCCGTGGATCACAAACCGGTAACGAAGAGCAATGTCATTCAAAGCCTGATTGCGCAAAAAAAACCGGGTGATTCTGTTGTGCTGACAATTCTCCGTTTGGGAAAAGAATTGAACGTGAAAGTCATTTTGGGCAGCCGAGAGGGTCCAAAGGTACGTCAGACTTTTGCAAAAAAAACGCCTGGTTTTTCCTTGTTGGGATTGACCGTGAAAAGCATCGATGCGAAAATTGCCAAAGAGCTGGATCTCAATGTCGGCGAGGGCGTGGTCGTGACACAGGTCGAGCCGGAAAGTCCGGCTCAAGAGGCGCAGGTACAGGTCAATGATGTCATTTTAGAAGTTGACAATCAAAAAATTACTTCGCTTTATTTGTTTAAAAAAATCCTCGCTCAACCTCCGCATCGCAAGGTCTTCATGATGAAAATTAAGAGGAAAGATAACTTTTTTCATCGTTTCGTTGAGGCGAATTGATTGGCAGGCTCGATATTTTTTTTTACCATAAAGGCTCGAAGGCACGAAGTCCTTTTTCGTCGAGTTTTTCAATTGAAATAATAACAAAAACGTGCTTTCTTTATTTGTGCCTTGCAGTTTAATTTCTCTCAATTGCCGATTAAAAAAAGCAAGCGATTGATGCGATTCAAAATGCCACTTCTTTGCACACCATCAGATAAATTAATCCAACTGTTTCAGCATTTTGCAGTATCAACGTCTCATTCGTCTGCCAATTTGGCAGACGAGGAAATATCTTTGCTTGTTGGTTAACATCAGTAAAATCAAATAAATAGTTAGCAAAAACAAAAATGGCACAAAGTTTGTAAATGAATAATTGCTATCATTGAATTAATAAAGCGATTGACCTGCCTTGATGGACAATTTTCAACGGCAGAGTTTTTAAAATTTAGAACATGCAAAAAAACATGTGGGAAGGCGGAGAGTTTTTATGTTTGATGAAGACAAAAAAGATAACAGCATCGAAATTGACATTCAGGACGAAGCAGAGGAAAAGGTGAGAAATGAGAATTTAGATGAAAATGAAGGCACTCGGGAAGCGGTGACTGCTGACGAAGAAGAATCCGTTGCTGATGTTTCAGGCGTACAGGGAAATTTGCAGGAGAAATATTTGCGCTTGCAGGCAGAATTTTTAAATTACAAAAAGCGTACGGAGAACGAACAGAAATCTTTCGCTGACTCGATACGCGCGGATTTTGTGCAGCGGCTGCTGCCGGTGATCGATGATTTTGATCGCATGATTGAACACATCGACGCTGATGAAAATCGGGAACATGTCATCGAAGGGATTAAACTGATTCACAGAAAATTGAACGATGTTCTCGAAGAGCAAGGATTGGAACAAATTCAGTCCGTCGGCGAAAAATTTGATCCGAATGTCCATGAGGCGGTGATGGTGGAAAATCACGATCATCTCGATGACGATCATGTGATCGAAGAATGGCGCAAGGGTTACAAATTTAGAGACCGATTGCTGAGACCGGCGCAAGTGAAGGTCAATAAAAAAGATGAATAGAGGTGGTGAATAATGGCGAAAAAGGATTACTACGAAATACTGGGCGTGAAAGAGGACGCTTCTGCGGCGGAGATAAAGCGCGTTTATCGACAGTTAGCCAAAAAATACCACCCGGACGCAAATAGAGGCAATAAAGAAGCCGAAGATCGGTTTAAGGATATTTCTGAAGCTTACGCCGTGTTGAGCGACCCGGAGAAACGAAAAAAATACGATCAGATGCGTCGCTTTGGTTTTTCAGGCGGACAAGCAGGCGGTTTTGATTTTGGAAATTTTGATTTTGGTCAATTCAACAGACAGGGGCGGGCGAGAACCCACTCTTCGAGAGGCAGCATTTTTGAAGAGTTGTTCGGTGTCGGCGGACTGGGCGATATTTTCAGCGAGATGTTTGACCAAGGGAGCCGAATTCGGCGCGAACGCAGCGGGAGACCCGGCGTTGGCGCGGATGCCCGGACAGATTTGACTATTCCTTTCGAGTTAGCTGTAAATGGCGGAAAACAACAGATCGCTGTTCAAGTGGACGAGAGGTGTTCTCACTGTAACGGAACCGGTGCTGAACCAGGCGCAAATCCGCAAACTTGTCCCCAGTGCAATGGTCGCGGTACAATTTCGCTGTCTCAGGGATTTTTTGCGGTAAATAGAACCTGCCCCCGTTGTCTGGGGCGAGGTATCATTATTGACAAGCCCTGTCGCGTGTGCGGAGGCAGCGGAGAGGTGAAAAAGACAAAAAGGTTATCCGTGACCATCCCGGCGGGAATCAAAGACGGCGCCGTGCTGCGGTTGAAAGGTCTTGGCGGAAACGGTTCCAGCAAGGAAAAACGCGGCGATTTATATTTGAAAGTACATGTCTCGCCGCATCATTTCTTCAAGCGAAAAGGTAACGATGTGTTTTGCGAGGTTCCCATCGACATAATTCAGGCTATCAAAGGAACCAAAATCAGATTAAAGACAGTCTATAATAAGAAAGTGGAGATCAAAGTTCCGGCGCAGACAAAAGACGGGAAAAAATTCAATCTGCGAAAGTTAGGAATTAAATCGAAGAAAGGGATCGGCGACATGTACGTAACTATTCGCGTGAAGAAAAGAACCAATCTTACGGCAGAAGAAAAGAAATTGGTCGAGGAATATGAAATGGCACATGCGCCGTAGTGGGCGTTTGTGAATCTTTTCCGTTTTTCTAAAGTTAAAAGAAACGATGTTTATTAAAAAATTTTTTAGGAGGAATAAATCATGCCAACGACAAAGAGAAATGCGCTGTTTATTGTGACGGCAATATTTTTGGGAGTAATTATTGGACTGGCAATATCGACGAATTTTGGTTTAATTTGGAATAGCATTGCCTCGGATCACTCAACCAAAGAAGCTCCGGCCGCGGAGAATTCGGTGGCCACAGCGCAAGCTTCTGACGAAGGGAGCGAATCTGCTGTGCAAGCGACCGATGATTCATCTTTGCCACAGGGATTGCTCGATCTGGAAAAGGCCTATATTTCAGTAGCCAAAAGAGTGAAACCTACTGTGGTTACCATTACCAGCGAAAAGTATATCAAATACCACATGAACAATCCGTTTCAAGATTTTTTCGGTAGCGACTTTTTTGATTTTTTTAACAGACGAGGACAACGGCAAAACGAACAGCAGGGCCGCGAACGTACGTATGTTCAGGAAGGTTTGGGTTCCGGCGTGCTGGTCAGTTCTGACGGCTATATTTTGACGAATAATCACGTGGTGAAAGAAGCGGATCAGATTCGCGTCATCACGAATGATGGCAAAGAATACGAAGCCAAATTAATTGGTAGAGATGAAAAAACAGACGTTGCCGTCGTTAAGATTGACGATAAAAATTTGCCTTTTGCAAAACTCGGGAATTCCGATAAAATAGAAGTGGGGCAAATTGTATTGGCTGTCGGAAATCCGTTCAGCAAACAATTGCAGTCCACGGTAACCAACGGAATCATCAGTGCCAAAGGCCGTTCCGGCATTGGTTTGGGCGCTTCGTATCAGGATTATATTCAGACAACGGCGGCTATCAACCCCGGAAACAGCGGCGGCGCGCTGGTTAATTTGCACGGCGAACTGATTGGAATTAATACGGCGATTATTTCGCAATCCGGCGGTTTCAACGGCATCGGGTTTGCCATTCCTGTTAATATGGCAAAACATATTATGAATATTTTGATTAAAAAAGGCTACGTTGTTCGCGGTTATCTCGGCGTAATCATTCAGCCCGTCGATGAGGATATGGCGGAAGCTTTTGGTCTTAAATCAGGAAAGGGCGCGTTGATTTCCAGCGTGCAGAAAGGAACTCCGGCTGAAAAAGCGGGTTTAAAAGAGCGTGATATCGTTGTCGCGATTGACGGGCATCCGGTAAAAGACAACACGGAATTGCAACTGAAAGTTGCGGACTATGAGCCGGGGACGACCGTGAAATTAAAAGTTTTCCGCGACGGCAAATATTTGACCGTTCCGGTTAAATTGGGCCAGAGGCCGGGTGATCATCCTGTATCTGAAAGCAAAGAACCGCAAGTCGAAAAACTGGGAATCCACATTACGAATTTGGCTCCGGCAATGGCGCAACGATACGGATTTGAAGATTCTGAGCGCGGCGTGCTGGTAACGTCGGTTGAGCGCACCAGTCAAGCATATCGCAAAGGAATCCGTGAAGGCGATTTGATTACTGCGATTAACCAGACGAAAATTAAGAGTGTCCGCGACTATGACCGGTACATGCGGAAAGTGAAGAAAGGAGATATTCTCGTTATTCGCTTGAAGAAAAATCTGAATGGCACTGTGAGCAATTACTATGTGACGGTTCGAATTTCGGATTAGCCGTGACCGGCAGAATCGGGCAGGTGAAATCATTTTCATCTGCCCGGCATTTTTAAGAGCGAGACATTTGCCAGGAAACAAAAAACGTCATTTTTATTTTGCAGGAAAAGGGAGTGGGATTATGCCGACTTATGATTACATTTGTGACGATTGCGGATACCATTTTGAGGAATTTCAATCGATTACAGCCGAACCGTTGACAAAATGTCCGAAATGTCAAGGCCATGTGCGACGGTTGATCGGCGCTGGCAACGGCTTTATTTTTAAGGGAAGCGGATTTTATGTCACTGATTATCGCAGAAACAGCTACAAGAAAGACAAGCAAAAATCTGAAGGAATTTCATCCAAAGATAGCTCAAAAGCGTCAGGAACAGGGAAGAAGGTGGCATAAAAAAGTATGCCATAAATTACTGACAAATAGGCAGACTTGTTAGAACTTGTAAAATTGACAGCGAGATGCTATTTATTAGGCGTGTTTGTAATTTATTAAAAAATAATATCTTACAAGTACGCCTTTTTTGTTTCCTAAATATGGCATGGAATTTGCGAAGTGACGGCATGAATTGAACGGAAAGAAATGTGCAAAGAGTTTGAACATAAAATGACTGAAGGAGGTTTTTTTTTATGGGAAAGATAATTGGTATTGATCTGGGGACGACAAACTCGTGTGTCGCAGTGATGGAAGGCGGCGAGCCGGTGGTGATTCCGAATGCGGAAGGCGGACGGACGACGCCGTCAGTTGTTGCCTTCACCAAAGACGGCGAGCGATTGGTGGGACAAATTGCCAAACGGCAGGCCGTGACAAATCCGAAAAATACGGTCTATTCCATTAAAAGATTCATGGGAAGACGATATGCTGAAGTGAAGCGTGAAATTGAAGAAGTGCCGTATGAAGTGGCGCGCGGTAAAAATGACGTTGCCAGAGTGAAAATAGAGAATAAAGAATATTCGCCGCAGGAAATTTCTGCCATGATTTTGCAGAAGATGAAACAGACGGCGGAGGATTATCTGGGGCAGAAAGTCACTGAGGCTGTCGTCACTGTGCCCGCCTATTTCAATGATAGCCAGCGCCAGGCGACGAAGGAAGCCGGAGAAATTGCCGGGTTGACGGTGAAACGTATCATAAACGAGCCGACTGCCGCGTCGTTGGCTTATGGTCTGGACAAGAAAAAAGACGAAAAAATTGCTGTGTTCGACCTTGGCGGCGGTACTTTTGATATTTCCATTTTGGAAATCGGCGACGGCGTTTTTGAAGTAAAGTCCACTAACGGCGATACACATTTGGGCGGCGACGATTTTGATCAGCGGGTCATCGACTGGATGGTGGATGAATTTTTGAAACAGGAAGGGGTTGACCTGTCTAAAGACGCTATGGCATTGCAGCGGTTAAAAGAAGCGGCGGAAAAAGCCAAAACTGAGCTCTCTACGATGAGCCAGACCGACATCAATTTGCCGTTCATTACCGCGACGGATGCGGGGCCGAAACACTTGAATATGGTACTCACGAGAGCCAAATTTGAACAATTGTGTGACGATCTGTTCCAGCGTTTGGTTTCCCCCTGCCAAATGGCGCTGAAAGACGCTGGTTTGACCACATCTCAAATCGATGAAGTTGTGCTGGTCGGCGGGTCCACGAGAATGCCCAAAGTACAGCAAATCGTGAAAGAAATTTTTGGCAAAGACCCACACAAAGGCGTGAATCCTGACGAGGTCGTAGCTATCGGCGCGGCGATTCAGGGCGGCGTTTTGGCCGGCGATGTTAGTGATGTGTTGCTGTTGGACGTGACGCCACTGTCTCTGGGAATCGAGACTTTGGGCGGAGTTTTTACCAAGCTCATTGACAAGAACACAACGATCCCGACGCGGAAATCAGAAATTTTTTCTACGGCGTCGGACAATCAGCCGTCGGTGGAAATTCACGTGTTGCAGGGAGAGCGCGAGATGGCGTCGCATAACCGCACGTTGGGAAAATTCCATCTGGACGGAATACCGCCGGCACCGCGCGGCGTACCGCAAATCGAAGTGACATTTGACATCGACGCTAACGGAATTTTGAATGTCTCTGCCAAAGACAAAGCGACTGGCAAGGAACAATCGATTCGCATCGAAGCTTCCACCGGTCTGTCCAAAGAAGAGATTGACAAAATGGTTAACGATGCCAAGGAACATGCGGCCGATGACAAGAAAAAACGTGAATTGATCGACTTAAAAAATCAAGCCGACCAGATGGTGTATCAGACAGAGAAAAACATGAAAGAAATGGCGGACAAGTTGGATTCAGATGCAAAGAGCAAAATTGAGTCCGCTGTGAATGTTGTGAAAGATGCGATGAAAACTGAAAATGCGGATCAAATCAAATCTAGCATTGAAGCGCTGAATAATGCCTGGAATGAGGTTTCAGCGAAACTTTATCAGCAGCAGCAAACGGAAGCCAGTGCTGGCCCGCAAGGCGGCGCAGAAGCCGAAGGAACTGATGCTGGCTCGCAAGATAGTAAAAATGTGGAAGAAGCCGATTACGAAGTAGTGGATGATGATGATAAAAAATAGTGTCTGATATCGCACAAAACGACAAAAGCGGGACGATATAGCTAATAATCGTCTCGCTTTTTTTTTCATAAAAAACAATCTGCAAAAATTATGGATTCTCAAGCGGGGAGAGTCTCCCGCTCTTTCTCGATGTCGTTACTAATTCGCGCAGAGGAATTAATCCCAGTCATCCGCGTCGTCAATATCTGCCCCGTTGTCTTCTTCCCAGTCTTCTTCCCAGTCATCGTCCGGGTCCCAGTCGTCGTCGATATCGTCTTCCCATTCTTCATCTTCTTCTTCGTCCCATTCATCGTCCCAATCTTCCTCGTCATCCCAGTCGTCTTCATCTTCGTCTTCGTCGTCTTCATCCCAATCTTCACCATCCCAATCGTCTTCATTGAAAAAACACCGGGAGACGGTTGCCAAACTCGGACGGTTGGTATTAACTCCGGCGAGCATAAACGATAACAATGAAATATCTCTGAAAAATCGATAAGCGATGAGTTGACGAAATAATTGGGACATCCGTTGTGTGTCTGTCTTTTTCATCGAGAACCTCACCAGTAAGAATTGCATTAAATTATTAACTTTTGGACATTTGAATTAGAATAAAAAAATGAATCTGGGCGCAAATTTATTGAATAAATTTTTAAGATGCAAGAAAATTTTTTAGCACCGCCCCAATTTTCAATGAAATTATATTTGGAAAGCTCCTAAAAGTTTCAAAAAAAATGGACGGGATCAAAATTTTATTCCATTGATTCCGCAAGCACTTGAACAATATGTTTCACCTCAATCGGTTTGCTGAATTTTCTGGCACCATAAGCAAGTTGCACCATGCATCCGGGGCAGGAAGTCAGCAAAATTTCCGCTTCGCTCCCGTCCACATTTTCCATTTTTCTGTGCAAAATCTTGATGGACAAATCCGGATGCGCGACATTGTATGTACCAGCACCGCCGCAGCACCAATTAGCTTCGTTCATCTCCTTGAATTGAATACCCTCGATTTGCTGAATAAGTTCCCGCGGCTGCGAGGTAATTTTTTGATAGTGGCTCAAATGACACGGGTCATGGTAAGTTACTGTTTTTCCATATTTTAATTTGAATTTAGTCATCAACTTTTGCTCGGTGAGAAAAATATTGATGTCCTGAATTTTTTCCACAGCTTTTTGCGCCCGTTCTTTCCATTCCGGGTCGTCTTTGAGCAGAGTGTCGTATTCCCGCAAAAATGAGGAACAACTACCGCACTCGGTGAGAATGACATCGCATTTGCTCTGTTCGAAAATTTCAATGTTTTTCCGCGCCATTTCCTTTGCCGCTTCCAGATCGCCGTAGCCGGAAGCCGGCAGACCGCAACAATAATTTTCCAACACCGCAGTTTGAAAGTTGTTTTTGGTCAGAACTTTCAGCGTCGCCATCCCCACGTCGGGGTAGGCAAAGTTGATTCCGCAGCCGACAAAATAGCCGACTTTGAGTTCGCGGGGATTTCCCGGCTGGGAAACTTCTTCCGCACGTTCGCGGAGAAATTTTGCCGGCAGCGATTTGAGCAAATCTTCCATGGTGGCGATATTTTTCCCGATCCAACTGAAAATTTTCAGCGCCTGCGCCAGATTGGAAATGTGAGTCCTTTTACCCAGCGCTGCCAATTTCATGGCGCGAGTGAAACGTTTCGGGTGCAGCAGCAGTTCGCGAAAAACAAATTTTTGAATTGCTGGTTGCCCCTTTTCTTTGTTGAATTCCTGCCGCGTCGCCATCATGATTTGCGGCGTCAGCACGTTCGAAGCGCAATTGTCAATACACGCGCCGCAGAGCAGACACTCAAATATCGTAGTTTTGGAATTTTTTGAAAGATCGGCTTTCTGCTCGTAAATCAGCCGCGTCAAAAAATTTCTTCCGCGCGCCACGGAATGTTCTGTATTGGCGAGGACAAAAGTCGGGCACGTCGTCAAACAATAGCCGCAACGAATGCAGCGAATGGATTCTTCGTAGGCTTGTTGCAAATCGGTAAACATTGATCAGATTCCTCCAAAATAGCGACCGGAAACCATGATTCCGTCCGGGTCCAGTTTGCGCTTGACTGATTTCATGAGTGGCAGTAGTCCATTCGAGTCTCCCCAAACAGTTGCCGCGTCGCGATACTCGGCGGGTACTTTTTTTCCGACGACAAATCCTGATGCAGCAGCGCAGCTCTGGCGAAAATTTCCAATAGTATTTTTCATTTCAATAGATATTTCATTTTTCGGTTTGAAAAAAATATTCATCACGCCGTTTCCCGCTAATCCGTGCAAAAATGAATCTGGGAATGTGGTTTCTATTTCATTCATCAAATGCCAGATTTTTGCCTTGGGAGCAGTAACTTGCAGCCAGAAATCTGTTTCTTTTGTTACTTGTTGAAAGCCCGTGTCAGACAGTTTTTGCCAGATGTCATCTCCCTGTTTTCCTGTCGGCAAAGTGAGGAATGTGTTCCAGCTTGAAATTTCCTTTTCCAAACGTTGAATCGAATGCACGATGGCTTTCTCGTTGCCGCTGGCGCTGAGAAGCAGAAAATATTTTGATTGGGGATTTATTGCTGAGTTTTTTATTGGTAAAATTTTTAAAAATTTTTCGTTCAAAAAATTCAACCGATCAAACACCATGTTCGACGAGCGGATGAATTGTGAGGCTTGCGCCGTATGCTCGTTTTTTTCGAAACCAATGAGCACTGTGCGCTGAAGCGGAGCAATGGGCGATAATTTCAGGGTAATTTCAGCGATGACGCCCAGCGTTCCCCAGGAGCCGGTGAAAAGCCGGGACAAATTGTAGCCCGCCACATTTTTCACTGTTTTGCCGCCGGTTTTGATGAGCCTGCCGTCTGGCAAAATAACCTTCATGCCTAAAACAAAGTCCTGACAAGTTCCGAAGTGAAATCGATAACTGCCGGCGCTATTGATCGCGACGATGCCGCTGATGGTCTGCTGTCCGGCGTCGAACGGGTCCAGCGGCAGAAACTGGTTTTTCTTCTTGATCTGCTTCTGAATGTCCGATAGCAGCACGCCTGCCTGAACTGTAATGGTAAAATCAGCAGCGTCGTGCCTGACGATTTGATTGAGTTGGGACGTTGAAATTGCCCAATCGAAATCATTCGGTTTGGCGGTCAGGTCTCGGCAGCGATTGTTCCCACCGGCAAAAACTGATTTTTTCAATTTTCTCGCCAGTTTTATGGCGGTCTGGATTTGCTCGTAACTTTTGGGAAAAATTACCAATTGCGGGAATTTATTTTCAATGGAAAAGTTGGCAATCGTCTTTTCGTCCCATTGAATTTGGTCTTTTTCAAAATGTTGGAGCAAAAATTTAAGGTCATTTTCCACTTGCGCCGTCATTTGTCTTTTCCTGCCTATTTTAAAATTTTTACAAATTATCTACTTCAATCGAGGGAAAAATTTTTCCGGGGTTCAAGATCATTTTTTCGTCAAAACCATTTTTCACGTCCATCATGGCGGAAATGTCCACGTCGGAGAAAAGCAAACGCATGGCAGATTTTTTTTCTAATCCGATGCCGTGCTCGCCGCTGAGCGTGCCGTCAGCTTCCACGCAGACGCGCAAAATTTCTTCGTTCGCTTTCATGACTCTTTCTTTTTGAGCCTCATTTCTCTCGTCAAAAATGATGAACGGATGCAGATTGCCGTCGCCGGCGTGAAAAACATTGCCTACTTTCAAATCATATTTTTGGCAAATTTCCATCACTTTTTCCAGCACTTGCGGTACGCGACTGCGCGGAACTGTGCCGTCGGCGATCATGATGGACGGCTGCAACATGGTCAGCGAGCCGAAAGAAAGTCTGCGCCCTTGCCAGAGCGCGTCTCGTTCCTGTCCGTCTTTGGCAATTTCTACCGAAGTCGCGCCGGAACTGCGGCAAATTTCCGTGATTTCTTTTTCCTGCTCATTCATTCCGGCGCTGGGACCATCCAGTTCCAGCAGCAAAATTGCCTCGGCATCCGCCGGATAACCGAGATGGTGGATTTTTTCGACCGTTTCGATGATCGGTTTGTCCATCATCTCCAGCGTTGCCGGAATAATTCCTCTCCCCATAATTTCCGTGACAGCGTTCGCGGCTTTAGTCATGTTTTGAAAGACCGCCAGCATGGTACGCGTTTCTTCCGGCAGGGGAAGGATTTTCACGATGGCTTTAGTGATGATGCCCAGCGTGCCTTCAGAGCCAATCACAGTGCCCAGCAAATCGTAGCCTGGAATAAATTCCGCCTTGCCGCCAATATTTAAAATTTCCCCTTCGGCAGTGACCATTTCCACGCCCAAAACATGATTGCTGGTCACGCCGTATTTTACGCAATGAGGGCCACCGGCGTTTTCTGCAATATTACCGCCAATAGTGGAAACGCGTTGGCTCGCAGGATCAGGCGCGTAATAAAATCCGTAAGGCGCCAGCGCTTGCTGCAAGGCTAAATTGTAAACGCCTGGTTCCACCACGGCGCATTGATTTTCCGTATCGATTTCTAAAATTCGATTCATGAGCGAAAGCTGAAGAATAATTCCGCCCATGATCGGAATCGTGCCGCCGCTCAAATTGCTGCCGGCGCCGCGCGGGATCAGAGGAATTCGCTCCTCAAAACAGAGGCGCGCTACTGCGGCAACTTGCTCGCGATTTTGTGCAAATACGACTGCGTCGGGGAGGGAACGATCCAGTGATGCATCGTATTGATAGAGAAGCAGATCGCTCTCCTCATGCATCACGTGTTTTTTGCCAAAAATTTTTTTCAAACGTTTGACAATTTTTTTATCCATGATTTCTCCGATTTATTTTCAGCCCAAGCAATGATTACTGAAGAAAATTTCTAAGAAAAATATATAACTAAATCAAAGGAAATATACAAGCATTTTTTTGATTTTTTTAAATTTTTCCCAACTGACATTTTTTGGGCGCCAAAGATGAACCTGCCGGTACAGCGTTTTGCACGAATTTGGGCAAAAAGATTTCTTAAGCATGATTTTGCTATTTTTCACCGGCATGTTTAACTTCATTAAAAATAGGTTCATGCGGGAATTTTGCTGAAATCAAAATTTAAAAAATTTTCAGGTACTAATTTTGTATGAGTTGGAACAGAATGTATGAGTTGACAATCACAATTTTTTGGGGACAGCAACAAAATAAATTTAATCTCAATAACATAAACTGAAGGAGGCTACTTATGAGACGGTCTTGGACTCAAGTTATCATCGGATTATTTGTGTTAATTTTTCTCGCGCAGACAGCGGACGCGCAGCAATGGAGGAGACGTCAGCCCGTACGCCACAAAAAGGTTCGTATCGCGTCATCCATTGGTATTCATGGCGGAAATGATTTTAAAAACGATCAGTTTCTTGCCGGCGGCCAGTTGTGGATGCCGCTGGGAATTTTCTGGAAATTTGCACCGAGCGCAGATTACTATTTCACGCAAAATGACACCACGCGCTGGCAATTCAACGGCGATTTTATTTTCAAGCCCAGAATCAATGGTTTGTTCTATTTCGGCGCCGGCGTGGCGACGCAATATTTGAACGAAAAATCAATGGATACGCAATGGGATTTCGGCGGCAATCTGCTCGTGGGCATTGATTTCAGTGGATTGCGCGTCCCTTCGATGTACCCGTATTTGCAGGCACGATGGACCATTATTGACAAGCAAACTACTTTTTCTCTGCTGGGCGGCGTCAATTTGATTTTGCGTTAGCAAGAATGAGTGAAAAAAGAACGTGTCAGGCTGCTATTTTTGATTTGCCATAAAAAAATGTTTCCTCTCTCGCGGCGACAAATTTATCCTGGCACGTTCTTTATTTTTTGGGAAAAATTTTATTCGGATTGAGAATATTGAGCGGGTCAAAAACCTGCTTGATTTTTTTTTGCAATTCAATGGATTTTTCAGATAGCTCGATGTGGAGAAAATTCATTTTAGTGATGCCGATGCCGTGTTCTCCGGAAATCGTCCCGCCGAGTCGCACGGTCAGTTCAAAAAGTTCTCGCACTGCTGATTCTGATCGCTGAACGATATTTTCACTTTTTTTCTGGTGCGTGAAATTGACATGGACATTGCCGTCGCCTAAATGGCCATAATTATAATTTTTGAAATCGTATTTTGTAGCGATTTGCCGGGCGCCGGCGATCAATTTGGGAATTTGGCGAATGGGGACTGTTACATCTTCGCTGATTTTGAATTGGGATCTTTCTTTGATCAAATCCCGAAATTTTCTTCTCACTGCCCACAAACCTTCGCGTTTTTCGGAACTGTCAGCCAGCAAGACATCCAGCGCGCGATTTTCAAAACATGCTTCGCCAGTAATTTCCGTCTGTTTCTCCAATTCGCTTTCCTCGCCGTCAAGATCGATGATGAGCAGAGTAGAGGCCGCGCCGGGAATTGAAATATGAATATTGTCGCGAAGAACTTCCACACAAGCGGGATCGAGAAATTCCAGTGCGGACGGCACAATGCGCTTTTGCGTCAAATCGTAGAGCGTGCGCGAAAGAGTGTGAATGTCCGGGAAAAATGCCAGCAGCGTGATTGTCTGCGCCGGTAGGGGAATGAGCCGCAAAATTGCTTTGGTTACAATCGCCAGCGTGCCTTCGGAACCGATGATCAAATTTGTCAGATCGTAACCGACAACGCCCTTGCGCGTCTGCACGCCGGTGTTCATGATCGTGCCGTCTGGCAGCACAATTTCCAGCCCCAGCACGTAGTCGCGTGTAGTGCCATATTTGTAGCAGTGGGGACCTCCGGCGTCTTCAGCGATGTTGCCGCCGATGGAGGAAGTTTCGTAGGAAGCGGGATCCGGCGGATAGTAGAGCCCTTTTTCTTTGGCAGCGCGGTGCAATTCCTGATTGATCACTCCCGGCTCCACAACGGCAGTCATGTTGATTTCGTCGATGGATAAAATTTTGTTCATCCGCAGCAGCGACAAAAGAATCCCGCCACTTACCGCCAGCGCGCCGCCGGTGACGCCGGTTCCTGCGCCGCGGGGAATGACCGGAATTTTGTACTTTGTCGCCAGTTTCATCAGCAACGAGACCTGCTCCGTGGTTTCCGGTTCCATCACAATGTCAGGCCAAAAGCGTAAATCTGTGCCGTCAAAGTTGTAGGCTGCCAATCGTTCTTCGTCGGTGTAAACGAACCGTGAGCCGATTTTTGTTTGAAGTTCCGTTAAAATTTTTTCAAAGCGAGGTTTCATCGGTGTTCTTCTGAAAATCATATTAAAATTTTTGAGCGATGAAATTCATCTTTAAAATGAAGTCAATTGTGCCACAAGCTAATGAATTTTTCACAAAAAAGCAAGCGGGAAAAATGGAGTCGGGCTGATTTTTGTCTCGCCTAAAACAAATATCTAAAAAAACACTTTTTACTGCTCGGGTCCGCAAAAAAATCCTTGCAATTCTCTCAAAAATGTTTAACTTTTTACCTTATATTTTTGCCGAGAACAATTGAGCGAGAATCACAGCAAACGGACATTCAGCGAAAGGCTGCGACTGATGAAATTCTGGAATTTTGTACTATTCTTTTCCATTGTAATTTTAATTTACACGCTCATCAACGCTTACATTTTCATCCGGGCATTGAGTGTTTTTCCGTTCGATGAGCGGTGGCGAAGTGTGTTCAAAATCGTTTTCTGGCTGGTAGCATTTTCGTACTTAATCGGGAGAATTTTAGAACGGCTGTGGATTTCGCCGCTGAGCGAAACCTTGATCTGGGTGGGATCGTTCTGGATGGCGGCCATGTTTTATTTCTTTCTCATTGTTTTATTCGCAGATATTTTTCGACTGGTGAATTTCATCGTGCCGTTCAGCGCGACGGTGAAATCCTCGGCGCAAAATTTCCGCTCTCTGATGTTTTTCGGTTCTCTGATCTTCGTTTTTGTTTTGGTGGCAATTGGTTTTGTGAATGCGCTTTTTCCGAAAATTACGACGCTCGATCTTGAGATTCACAAAAAAAGCCGCTTTGATTCGCTGACTGTGGTTACCGCTTCAGATATTCATCTGGGCACGATTGTCGGGAAGTCCCGTTTTTCACGAATTGTTTCCGAAATAAATAATCTCAAGCCGGATCTGGTTTTGCTGGCCGGCGATGTGGTCGATGAAGACCTGGCGCCAGTGATCAAAGAAAATTTGGGGGATGATTTGCTGAAACTGTCGGCGAAATTTGGCGTGTTTGCCATTACCGGAAATCACGAATTCATCGGCGGCGTGGATCGCGCGGCAGCTTATCTCGGGCAACACGGAATTCAGGTTTTGCGGGATGAAGTCGTTTTGGTACAGGATGATTTTTACATTGTCGGCAGGGAAGATCGCAGCGTGCGCCAGTTCAACGGCAACAGCCGCAAATCACTTGCGGGACTGGTTGCTGACATCGATTTTCAAAAACCGCTCATTTTGCTGGATCACCAGCCTTTCGGACTCGACGAAGCTGCGGAAAACAAAATCGATCTGCAAATTTCCGGACACACGCATCACGGGCAATTGTTTCCTTTGAATTTGATCACAAATTTGCTTTATGAAAAAAGTTGGGGCTATTTGAAGAAAGGGAACACGCACTTTTACGTCAGCAGCGGCGTGGGAACCTGGGGGCCGCCGATTCGCTTGGGCAATCGTCCGGAAATTGTGCAAATCCGGATTCGATTCTCTGCTCGATAGTTTGTTCATTTCTGATACGGCATTTTGAGAACGGACAACTGCAAAATGTGATTTCAAGTTGCAAAAAATAAAAATTTCAATATTTCTTTTGCTGCGTATGAGAAGAAAAAACATAATGAGTTACTAAAATAAAATCAATTTGATACGTAAAGATTAAACGGCAATTTCATTTAAAAAAATGTAATTAGGCGATAGTTTCTGATTGTGGAATAAATTTTGCCATGTTTTATTGAATGATGGGGGAGTGCCATTGGGGAAAAATTCAAAGAAAAGGGCAATTCTATGAGGGAAGAGATCGCGTTTCAGACGGTCGAGAATGGCTATGATTGGAATATTTTGTTAAATCGCGCCCGGCATGTAGATTTGATGCAGACGTGGGAATACGGCGAAGCGATTAAAAGAACTGTCGGATTTGGCCCCCTTCGGCAGCTCGTTTTACGCAACGGCAAGCCTCTGGCAATGGCGCAAATTTTATTGAAAGAAGTTTCCGGCATCGGGCCTGTAGCTCGCATTCAAAACGGGCCTTTGTTTTTTGACACGGATGAAATTTGGCAGCCGATGATTGCTGTGATCGCCATTCGGGAGTTGAAAAATTATTGGGTCAATCGTCAGCAGCGACATCTTTATCTCAGTCCTTGTTTGTTCCCCGGAGAATTGCCCAGAGGCTGGCACAAAGAATTGAATTTGCGAACTGTATCTGATCCTGTCTGGGCGTCGGTGAGGCTGGATATTGATCGACCTGAAGATGAAATACGCAGTCAGATGAAACGGCACTGGCGCAAGGCATTGGAGCGCGCGGAGCGGGAAAATTTTCAGGCAAAAGTGAGCCACTCCGCTGATGATTTTCAATTTTTCCTTTTCCAATATCGCCTCGATGCAAAAAACAATGCCACAGGTTGGCCTTCGTCTGATTTGTTGTCCGCTTTCTGGGAGACCAGCGATGTGAACAGCCAGCTTTTCCTTGCTTATCGGGAAGAAAAATATGTAGCGGGGCTGGTCACAACGGTGTTCGCTGATACGGCTTTTGCTCTGACCGCGTGGGACGCGACGCGCACCACAGATTTTGTGGGCATGCGCTATCTCGTCTGGCGTGCGATTCAGTACCATCGCGATTTGCGCTACAAATGGTTCGATCTGGGCGGCGCCGATCCTTCCCGCAAAATGGGCGCTTCGGCATTCAAACGAACAACCGGCGGCACAGAATACAGTTACCCGGGAAATTACGAGGTATTTCCCAGTTTTCTGCCTCGGGAATCTCAGACTTCGCGCAAACGCGCTGACCTGCATGGCTTTTTGCCTGGATTGGATTGGCCCATCGAAGTTGGGGAAGTAACTCTCGAGGAGGGCGCCGGTATTACCAGCGGCGTCACGCGCGCAGTGGGAAATGTCGTAAAAAAGAATCCAGAATGGGACGGCGCATTAAATCCCAAAATGCCGCTGGTCGGTTCAGGGCTCATTGATTCGCTGGCACTGGTGGACCTGGTTCAGGATTTGCAGGAAAAATTTGATGTTCACTTTTTCCCGGAAGAAATTACTTCTGAAAACTTTGATTCCATCAGTTCAATTTGCCGCCTGATTCAGGAAAAAATGACTGTTCGTTTTTGAAATCGCACTGCACTGCGAACCAAACAAATGAAGCGTTTGCATGTTTGAAATCAAAAAATCTGACAACGAGCGGCTCCCGGAAATCCGAAGAAATCGAAACAAAACAGCGATCAAACCGCCATGAATTTTAACTCGTTTGAATTTTTCATTTTTTTGCTCATCGTTTATGTCATTTATCTTTCGCTAAAACTCCGGCTTCAAAATTGGTTTCTGCTGCTCGCCAGTTATTTGTTTTACGCCTTCTGGGATTGGCGATTTCTCGGTTTGATTTTACTTTCTACAACCACTGATTTTTTTTGCGCCTGGAAAATTGATCAGCACGATTTTCGAAAAGACCGGCGGAAATATTTGCTCGTTAGTTTGTTCGTGAATTTAACCATGCTGGGATTTTTCAAGTATTTCCATTTTTTTGCAGACAATCTCTTTGCGCTTTTGCAAAATTTGGGCATTCAACTGCATCAATCCACGCTGCGGGTCATTTTGCCCATCGGCATTTCATTTTACACTTTTCAGACCATGAGCTACACCATTGATGTTTATCGACAGAAAATCAAGCCTACGAAAAATTTCATCGACTACGCCCTGTACGTCGCTTTTTTCCCGAAATTGATCGCCGGGCCTATTGAACGCGCAGGCGATTTTTTGCCGCAGATCGAACAGCAGCGCACGTTGACGACTGACAAATTAAAAAACGGGCTGCTGCTGATTTATTGGGGACTGTTCAAAAAAGTGGTAATTGCCGATAATTTAGGAACAATGATTTCCTACTTCGGCGCACGAAACGGCAGTGATTTGAGCGCTGCGCTCGTTTGGGGAACGTTGTACGGCTTCGCCATTCAATTGTACGCGGATTTTTCTGCTTACACCGACATCGCGCGCGGAGCGGCGCGGCTCATGGGATTTGAATTGTCGCAGAATTTTCACAATCCGGTTTTCAGCCGCAATATTCAGGACTTCTGGCAGCGCTGGCACATCAGTTTGACGTCATGGTTTAAAGATTACGTCTTTTTGCCACTGGCGATGGTGAAGTGGCGTTACAGGCCCATGATTCCCTACGCGGCTATTTTTGTCACTTTTCTGCTCGTCGGTTTGTGGCACGGCGCCGGCTGGAATTTTTTGTTCTGGGGCGCATACAACGGAGCGGCGCTGGCGATTTATCATTTTGTCAGAAGAAAAAAGAATCATCAACAGCAGAGAAAATTCTCACCCGTGCGTCCTCTCGGCGATTTTATTGCCATCGTAGTGACGCTGAATTTTGTCATCATTGGTCTGATTCTTTTCCGCGCGCCGACATTGGCGCGGGCGGCTCATTGCTTTTGGTTGATTTTGAGCGATTTTTCTTTCGGTCCTTCGGAACTGGATTTGTTGCTAAAAATCGCTGCCTATGCAGCGCCGCTGCTCATCGCAGAAATCTTTTTGGCAAAAAACAACAATGATCTTAGTCAATTTTTTCGTTTGCCGCTGCTGATTCGTTTTGGCATTTTGTATCTCATGCTTTTTCTCATGGTTGTCTATCATGCGGAGGCGCGGAATTTTATTTATTTCCAATTTTAAAGAAAA
Source organism: Calditrichota bacterium (assembly GCA_013152715.1). Classification (NCBI taxonomy): domain Bacteria; kingdom Pseudomonadati; phylum Calditrichota; species Calditrichota bacterium. Next base: position 4,906 of record JAADFU010000031.1, on the reverse strand, counting down.
AAAATGTGGCAGACTATTTTACAATTCCTCAAACAAAACCGAAAATTCTTTCTGGCGATGTTTTTCATTGCTGTGGCCGAGATCGCTCTGTCGGGATTCATCGAGTCGATTTTCCCGGAGACCTGGTATTTACGCTCCTATCTCTCCTGGAAATTGATGCAACGGACGCGTGATTTTCAGGACGGTCGTTTTCAAATTATTCCTGATGAAAAATTGGGCTGGAAAAATCAGCCGAATTACACCGGCGAAAATATTCATTTCGACACCTTTGGCTCGCGTTCCGTGGAGAGCATCGCCGAGAAAAAACGTAAAAAGACGCGCGTCATCTTTCTTGGCGATTCGCGCCTCAGTGGCGGGGGAAAAATTTCCAATAACGAAACCGTGAGCAGCTTTGTGGAAGATAGCAATCTGGAAACACTGAATTTCGGCACGGAATATTTCAGTCTCGACCAGATTTATCTTTTGCTCATGGACGCTGCAAAGCAATTTTCGCCGGACGTGGTCATTGTTGGTTTGGGCAGCCGCAACACGGAATTGCTGGACTGCCTCTATTTGCCGTTTTGCGACCCTGATGTAGAATTCGCGTTGGTAAAGCCCAGATTTAATCTGGAAAAAAATCATCTGATTTTGATTCAGCCGAATGTTTTGGAATTTCTGGAAGATATTCCCGGTTCAATCGAGCCGCTGGCGTTTTTTCATCGCTACGACATGCATTATCAGAAATTTGAACAATTCAAGAGGCAAGAGTTTACACCTTTTCTTGGCTTGTTCAATTTAATGAAGAAAAAAGTGGGAAAATGGGGCGATTCTGCCAATAAAATGAACTCCGCTCACAAAGAAATTCGGCTGCGAAATGGAACCCTCACAAACGCTCTGCTCAAGGCCATGCAGATTTATGCTCATGAGTGGAATTTTCGCCTCGTTTTGCTCTTGTTGCCGGAAAAGTGGGAATTTGAAAATTCGTCCGCAAAAACTCCTTACGACGAATTGAAAAGGTTGGCTCAACTGAATCAATTTGATTTCATTGATGGGCGAAAAATTTTAGGGGCAGAAGCGGGCACGCAGATTTTCAGCGGTGATATTCATTTCACGCCGGAAGCGAACCAGATTATAGCGGCAAAATTGAAAGAATTTTGCAAACCAGGCTCGTAGAAGAAACCTGGTTTGCAAAAGTTAAGTCTGGTGTTCACCGGCTCATGAATTTGTAATTTGGCGCCTCTCTGGTGATAATCACGTCGTGGGGGTGATTTTCCCTCACCGTTGCCGGCGTGATTTTATAAAAACGGGCATTTTTTTTGAGCTCGGCGATCATGCGTGTGCCGCAATAACCCATGCTCGATTTGAGCCCGCCGACCATTTGATAAATGGTGTCGCTCACAGGCCCGCGATAGGGGACTCTGCCCTCGATGCCTTCGGGCACAAATTTTTTGCTTTCGCGTTCGCTCTGAAAATAGCGGTCGCTGCTGCCTTTTTTCATGGCTTCAATTGACCCCATGCCGCGGTAGACTTTGTAGCTTCTGCCTTCAAAAAAGATTGTTTCTCCCGGACTTTCCTGTGTTCCGGCAAAGAGATTCCCGATCATGACCGAGTCTGCGCCCGCGGCAATGGCTTTGGCGATATCGCCGGTCTGTTTAATGCCGCCATCGGCGATGAGCGGCACATCGTGTTTTTCGCACACCGGGGCACAATTCATCACTGCCGTGATTTGCGGTACGCCCACGCCGGTTACCACCCGCGTCGTGCAAATCCCGCTGGGGCCGATGCCCACTTTTACTGCGTCAGCGCCGGCTTGAATCAAATCTTTGGCTGCTTCTGCCGTCGCAATATTTCCGGCGATGATCTGCATGTCCGGAAGCAGTTTTTTAACACGCTTCACAGCCTCAATGACGCCCGCAGAATGGCCGTGAGCCGTGTCCACGACTAAAACATCCACGCCAGCGTCGGCGAGCGCTCTGGCGCGCGATTCCAGATCTTTGCTAACGCCGACGGCGGCGCCTACGCGCAATCGTCCGTGCGCGTCTTTTGTCGCCAGTGGGAATTTCAGCTTTTTTTGAATATCTTTGACTGTAATCAACCCGCACAGTTTTCCGTTTTTATCGACGACTGGCAATTTTTCAATGCGATGTTTCTGCAAAATTTTCTCTGCCTCTTCAAGCGTTGTGCCTTCCGGCGTTGTGATTAAATTTTTGCTGGTCATGACTTCACTGATTTTCAAATCGAGATTTGTTTCAAAGCGCAGGTCGCGATTGGTCAAAATTCCCACTAATTTGTCATTTTCCACAATGGGAATTCCGGAAATGCGAAAATGTTTCATCACCTCCAGCGCCGCGCGAATATTCCGATCGGGCGACAGAGTAACGGGTTTCAAAATCATTCCACTCTCGGATCGTTTCACGCGATCCACTTCTTCCGCTTGCTGGTCAACGGAGAAATTTTTGTGAATAATTCCAATGCCGCCTTCGCGCGCGATGGCGATGGCAAGTTCCGATTCAGTCACTGTATCCATTGCGGCGCTGACAAGGGGAATGTTCAACTCGATACCGCGCGTGAGCCGCGTTTTTGTGTCAGCCATGTGCGGCAAAACATCTGATTTTGCCGGAATGAGCAGCACATCGTCAAACGTAATTCCTTCGCCGATTATCTTATTTTTTTCCATGAGAAACCCCATCTATTTTTCGAAATTTAAATTTTAATAAAAGGAATGGCGTTCAAAAATCGCCGGATTATAGCCCACTATCGCACGTGAGATTTATGTTTGATGCTAAAATTACAAATTTTAAGCGACAGAGTCAAGCGTTTTAATGGCGATTTTGTGAGGAAACGAAGATTTTTGCCACTAGAATTCAAGGGCACTTCTGACCATTGGTGAAATTGGTAAAAGGGGACGTAATGGCGAAAGGCGAGAAAAAGCTTGAATGTTTCTGCGGAAATGTCTATATTAAAAAGTTAGTGTGTCAATTTTTAACAATATCAACAATTTGCAAAATCTCTCTCCAGCATTTTATCGGTCTCAGTTTTACTTGCAGCATTGCGGAGATAAATTGGAGTAACTGACAAAATTTTGTTAATTCATTATCATGAAAATAGACAACGGAGGAGCCGATGAAACGGTTCGCGATTTTGACAATGATTTTTGGCGTCATCATTTTGTTTCAGACTTCATGCATTGGTCAGGACATCGAAAATTTCGTCTCCAAATACACGTCGGAGAACGGAAAAAAATATTTGCAGCCGCTGGCAGATGCTTTCGGAGCGAATATGAACAGCGGTTTTTTTCATTCAGCGCATATTGAGCGCAATGGTTTCCAATTTTACGGCGGGATCGTCACAATGTTCGCTCCGATTGCTGATGACCAAAAAGTTTTTACGGCACAGACGGAAGGATTATTTTCGCCTCCAACGACTGCAGAAGCGCCGACCATTTTTGGAAATAGCGAAAATGTAGCAGTGGAAGGAACGGGCGGAACTGCTTATGTATTTCCCGGCGGCTTTGATATGACTACCTTTCCCATTGCGGTGCCGCAGCTTTCTTTTGGCTCAATCATGGGCACAGAGGCGATGCTGCGCTTCATTGACATTAAGCTGGACGATAATCTCGGAAAATTGAGTCTGGTCGGTTTCGGCGTGAGACACAGCGTGAGCCAATATTTTCCCACTTTACCGGTGGACATCGCCGTTGGTTTTTACAAGCAAAGCTTCAAGTTGGGCAATATCATCGACGCAAACAGCTTGTCCATTGGCGCACAGGCGAGTTATTCGAAAGGCATACTGACGTTTTACGGCGGGCTTGCCAACGAATCGTCTAATTTGAATATCAGCTATGCTTATGAGTCGGACGAAAATGGCGAAGATATTTCGTTCGAGTTGAAGGCAAAGAATTCGTTTCGGCTCACTACAGGCGTAGCGGCAGCACTGGGACCGATAGTTTTGCACACCGACTTTAATTTCGCTCAGCAAAATGTCGTCGTCGTTGGTCTGGGAATTGGTTTATAAATTATTAAGTAAATCCAAACCGAGGAGAATAGAGAATGAAAGGCAGAATATTTTTAATTTTGATATTTGCGGGTTTAATTTTTTCCGGCTGCGAAAAGCAAAAATTTGATTTTGTGCTCGATTTGAATCAGGTCATTACGTATCATGTTGACCAAAACGGCGCTTTCGAGCTTGCCAGCGCAATTTCCAGAAATGATGTGTTGCAGTTGGTCGACATCGGCGCCGATGCAGAAATTAAAGATGTCCGGATTCAGACTCTCGCTATCAGCACTACCGTTGCGGAAGGAAATGCAGCAGACAAAGTTAAGTTGACGCTGTTTTATAAAGATTTGCAAACCGGTCGCGAAAAAGTTTTTGAAAATTATCAAGTGCCAATCACCGGTTTAATGGGTATTTCGAATTCATTTAGTCCAGTCAGCCTTTTATTGGATCGGGGTGTCAATAAAATCAGAAACAAAATAAGAAGTTATCTGGAAAGCAACGATTATTTTGATTATGAGATAATTTTGAATGGAGACACTCAGGGCAAAAGGCTTGTCGCAGACGTAAGGATCAAAATTGTTGCCACTGTTGAATATTCCGAATGCATGGAGGTTCTCAAACCCTTTTCCGATGGCGAAAGTTGCGGTAGCGGAGAACCTGGGATATAAAAAGATGGGGGTATTTATTTAGCGTGCGGATGAGTATTGTGAAAATATTCAGCTCATTTTGAAGCCGGAAACTTCTTTTGTGGCAATGCCTGAGCTACCCTTATTCAAATATCAGTTTAAAACAGTATGTCAAAAAACAACCAAAATGTCGAACAAAAAATACAAAAAAGCAAGAAAGTTTACGAATTGTCCTGACTGAATCGATCTGATACGGCTCAAAAAAACTATCACAAAAGACCTTTTCGGGATAATCCATTATAAGC